>WALW01000007.1 GCA_015522635.1 Candidatus Tiamatella incendiivivens
GATTAATACTCGTTAGATCTATTCAACTCTATGGTAGATCAGAATATGTGAAAGCTATGGGCTTTCTCTTTGTAGGATGGGCACTTGGATTAATATTGATGATTCTAAATGTATTAGTAATATTCGCTGATGTACTAGATGCTTATTATCCTCTTCTCTGGGGTGAGAGTGTGGAAGGCTGGTGTTTAGCAAATGATCCTTGGGGAATCTCGCCTTATTTAATCCTTGGAATATTTGCGATACCTATTTATTGGTCAAATGCTGGAATCAAGAGGATGCTTAGAGGGATAATACCTAAATAACTATTTTACTGTTGAGTTAATGATATTTTACGGGCAATGCCAATGATTTATGAAAGGAGTATAAGTTAAAGGTGAGCTATTTGAGAATAGCTATATCAACGAAGGGATATAGAGGGCTGGATGATGAGGTATCGGATGAGTTGGCGAGAAGTCGAACAATAACTTTGATTGATATTTACGGAAAAGAGAAAGGATATCAGCTTGTTGAGGTAATAAAAAACAAGGCCGTAGACTTTAGTCATGGAGCTGGGCCAGTTTTTGCTTATCTTTTGTTAGAGAAAGGTGTAGAATTAGTGGTTGGTCCGGATATAGGAGTGGGTGTACAAGAATTGTTTAATGATATTGGAATAAAGTTCTTGAAATATAGTCCTAAAACCAAGGTTAGGGATGTTGTCAATGATCTTTTAAGAAAAGGTTTGAATTAATTTTATTGTAGGACTGTGTAGGTAAGATCTGTACGGTGACGAGATACCGTTTTCTAAGTTACATGATAATGTTACTATGAACATTATAGTGATCGATCTATTATGCTTGTCATATGATATGGACAAGGAAAGCTATGAAGCTTCCGTTCATGATACTAATATAATTAATAATGTTTTGATGGACATACATAAGGGTTAATTGCTACTGATCATTGTATGTTTGATAAGTTAATAATATATTTCGAAAACAATAATTTTAATACTTGAATTAATGGTTTCAGGAGGGGTTTTTAATTGGAAGAACTAGAAGTGGATGTAGCCATTATTGGAGCCGGTGTAGCCGGTTTATCCGTTGCGAAGGAGTTGTCTAGATATGATATTGATATAATTGTTATTGAGAGAAATGATGATGTTGCTTTAGAGATGACTGGTAACAATATGGGGTTGGTCTGTCAAGGAGCAGACTCTCTAACTTTTAGGCCTGGAACTCTTCATGCTGAGCTTAACATTAAAAGCATCCCGCTATGGCCTAAGTTTGCTGAGGAACTAGGTGTCCCATTCAAAAGGGTAGGAGGATTAGGGCTCATTTGGAACAAGGCCGATTATCTGAGGTTCCTAAAGATGTACTCCAGAGCATTTAAGTCATCGTTAAAACCGAACGCGTCATACTACATTCCGGAAGGCAGTTTTAAGCCGCTGCAGTTCCTAGATAGGAGATCCTTGAAGGATCTAGAGCCCAATATTAATCCTAAAATTCAAGGAGCCCTGTATGACCCTAACCTAGCTGTAATAGACCCGGTAGTACTAACTAAATCATTGGCTGAGAATGCTAAAGCAAATGGCATTGAACTCTTACTTGGAAACGCGGTGAAGAACATTGAGAGGAAGGATACATACTTTCTGATCAACACTAATGAAGCTACGGTCAAGGCAAGCTTTGTGGTGAACGCTGCAGGTATAAATACTGATAGAATAGCTGAAATGGTGAGAGCAAGGAACTTCAGTTACGTTCCAGTGAAAGGTGTTCTAACAGATTTTGATGAGGAGACCAGTGAAGTCTTTAGTCACCAGGCATTTTACCTCCCAAGACTTGGCGATCCTCATGTTAGAGCGGTTGTACCTATAGTTTACGGAGGCCTCAGAATAGGTATATACCTCGACTTCGTAATGAAGAGTGATAAAACCCTCCCTCCTCAGGGACTAAAACATAATCTCAAGGTAGTTAAGGAGGTCATACCAGGCTATCCATTTGAAAAACACATCAAAAGAACATTCTTCGGAATAATGCCTATAACAAACGCTGAAGTAGGTTGGCACGATTTCATAGTCGATGTGCCAGAATATGTGCCAAGATGGGTAAATATAATACTAGGCCCTGCAGGGGTCAGCTCAGCGCCCATGCTAGGGAAGAGAGTCGCTGAGCTACTAATGACATCAGGCCTATATCTTCTACCAAAATCTAATTTCAATCCCACAGAAAAAGGAGGTGTTAAGGCATGACTGCGCTTCCTCAAAAAATTACTCTAAATACTGCCCTCAAGATGATCAATGCAATGATAAGATTTGCAAAGGACAACCAAATATTTCCGGGAAGTTATGCAGTGGTAGATGAGGGAGGTCACGTAATAGCTTTCGAGAGAAGAGACATTGCACCGATAGCAACAGCTGATATAGCGATCGACAAAGCATGGACCGCGGCTACAATGAAAGCCTCGGGCAGGATGCTCGAGGTTATAACTAGAGGAGAGGGATGGAGGCTTAACGTCAAACACAAAGGTAGGCTAACCATAATACCTGGGGCCATACCTATAATAGCTCATGGACGAATCCTAGGAGGAATCGGTCATAGCGGAGGCTCAGCGGAAGAGGACTTGAAAATATCTCAAGCCGGCTGGACAGCTATATTCAGGGAAGAAGACTTCAAAGAAGAAGTCGAAGAGAAATTGTCAAAAGCGAGGCTAATAGCTGAAGAAGTCCTAAGTATAATAAAAGAAAGAAACCTAAAACCTGTAAGTGTAGCCGTTTTAGATGAATGGGGAGGGCTCCTACTGCTTTACAGGATGGACAGAGCTCCATATGGAACCCTTGAACTCTCAAGGGACAAAGCTTGGACAGCTGCAGCTTTTAAGACTTTCTCCGACTACGCTTTACAATTCTATAATAACAATGTAAATAATGTGAACTGGAACGAACGTGTTACACCAGTTCCTGGTGGCGTACCATTCTCTACGGGGGAAACGTTTTGTGGTGCGATTGGGATTTCAGGTGATGAGCCGGAGATAGATAAAGAAGTAGCAATAGAGGCTCTTAAAAGATTAGCAATTAAAGTGCGAGAGTAATTTTTTCCATTTCATTTTCCTATTCTTATACCACAATAGGGCAGGTTATGGGAAAACCAGTAACTCTACTAGCGTATCAATTACTGTGGTAATAGCAAGTGTATGAGCAATCACATGCGTTTATCTAGGCTGGAATATTTCATACTCATTGCCCTCTGGATCATTGAAAAATGCGAGTAAACCGGATCCTATATCACTTATCTCACTAACCTTAACACCCCTGGCCTTCAGTTTCTCCACAATTTCACGTATGCCGTCCACTTCAAATACAACGCCTGTTCTCTTGGGAGAAGCATCTTCGTCATGAAGCAACGCGATTACTATGTTTTCCAGAGGTATCTCGCTCCAAACACTAGTAACGTATGATGGCTTCAAACCTATATTATCTCTCCAGAAAGATACCATTTTACTAACATCAGAGACACGAACAATGACATATCTCACATTCTTAAACAAACCTATGTTCCCCCAATCATCTAGATTCTAGCCTGAAAGTTAAATTAGTAATAGTCAAGAATGGGACTACCGCTTCTACATTTACCATAGCAATCCAGTTTCCCAGTCACTCATACATGTAAAAGATTGTTGCCATGCCTAGTAGAGGCTTTGTTTTATTAAGCTGGTTTGTTTATTGGTCCATTGTTATCTTACATGTAACTCCAAAAAATGACATTATCATCGAGTTTTACCGTTAACCACGAGCTTTCGCATAAAGTAATGTTAATCATAAGTCCTCTAGGCATACTACATCGACCATGCTGTTTGCCTTGCTTGATAGTTTCTGGTCTTCTGTTACTAGTATTAGATTGTGTTTTAGGGCTATGGCTATGTAGGAAGCATCATATACTGTTATGTTCTTTGAAATTGAGGTTTCTAAAATATCTTTCTCTAAACCATATGGTTCTATGATGACCACGTCTCTGAGTAGTTCTGTAAAGTCACTAATAATTAAGCTGGCCTCCTCCTGGTCGAGCTTATGTAGGAGGTTAGCCTCTTTCCAGAAAGCATTGAGTACCTCGTATATTGTAAGCCATTGTAGTGCCTGTCCGCCCAGGGGAATTATCTTGGCTTTCTTTATGGCTTTTACGATGCTTGACGCGTCAAATAAGTATGTGGGCCTAGTCATCTCGAATCCCTATCCTCTCGCATTAGCTTTACCAGCTCGTCCACGTCTATCTTAGCCAGTATATCCTGTTTCTCCCTAAGTTTTTCCTCTAGTTTTAACAGCCTCCTTTTGCGCACCTCCTCCTCAAGAGCTTTCCTCAATACCTCAGAAACGTTAACACCCATAATAGTCTGCTACAAGACAAGATAGAAGAGGTTAGAGTACGACATTTCTTCGTGGAATGTATATATGCACATGATACATACTCTTCTGCTAGGTGCCATAAATTAGGAATGGCAGACTCGTTCACAAGTATTCCTTGATAAATGGCTAGAGAAGGATCTGATCAGCACCATGATCAAAAACACAAAATTAATTGTCGAACAGAGACCTCATGTGGCTATATACAGCAATGGCTATTATAGCTGCTATTCTAATATTTATGCTATCAGAGAGACTAGTTCAGTGCTGGAACAGTGTCCCGCGACTTGAGTTGCATGATCTTTGTCCCCTCATTTACTGTAGGTTTTTGTTATGTTTGTGCAATCAGCAGAATTTGTTCTGGATGGACGTAGGCAATAAGTTTTTCTTTAAGTTAACTGGGGTATCAGTATTTCTTCGGTAACGTGATTGCTACTCCTATAGCTATCGCAATTATTACTCCTACTATTATCAGTGTGTAAGTCTTGTTTGCGTGTTTTGATGGAGAAGCGGTTATCGAAGCTGTCGTTGAGGTGGTTAAGCTCATTGTTACTGTAGTGGTGGAGTGAGTTATTGGTGTCGTAATTGATGTCATTGATGAGCTGGTTGCAGACGAGGTAGTGCTTGTTTGGGATGTTGTAGATATTGGTGTAGAAGTTGTTCCCCCTCCTGTTGTGGTTGGTGTCCTAGATTGAGTTTGTGTTGACGTTGTTGGGTGAGTAGTTGTTGGTGACGATGTTGTGGTTGTTTGGGTTTTAATGATATATGGCTTCATTAGTGGGTAGTAGTCGATGTTGCTCTTACTATTATTAATGATGTATGGTGTGTCGCCTATTCCGTCGCTGTTTGAGTCAGTACCCTTATAGTCACTCCAATAATTTCCCCCTGAAGGATACCCGTTATCCCAAATGTTAACTGAGTTTAAAGCAACAGCTTGCACAGAATTATTGATGAAGTCATTGTGATAGATAGTGTTGTTCGAAGAATCGAGGAGGCCTGCACCGTATTTATTGTTGATAAATAAGTTAGCATAGATAGTGTTGTTTGATGAAGCAAAGAGGCCTATGCCATCATGACTGTTGCTTATTACATTACCGTAAATGGTATTGTTATCTGAATAAGAATAAAGAATTATGCCGGAACTGTTACTCATTTCGTTGTTATAAACAGTATCATATGAAGAATTATACAATACTATGCCAACTTGGTCATTGCCTATTTTGTTATTATAGATCTTATCGTTTGAAGAGCCATAGAAAACCATGCCTAAATACTTATTATTTACTATGTTATCATAAATGTTGCTGTCTGAAATATTAGTTAAAAGCATGCCGTCATTGAAACTTCCACTTATTTCTATGTTTTTTATAGTTATGTCACTTAAGTTTACTGCTACTATTCCTATCCCTCCTCCATTTCCTACTCCCACTATCTTATGACCATCTCCGTCAAGGACGACATTACTCGTTTTTATCATAGTTGCATTTATGTCGGAAGGGATGCTGATGTCCGTATTTAAGACATATGTTCCTGGCTTGGTAATGTTGTATGGCAAATGATTAATGTAGTGGATGGTTTCCCCTGTTGTATTTAACCATTGCTCTCTTAAAGCTGAAATGCTTGAAGCTGAAATGTATGTTAAGAGGAATAATACTGCAATGAAAATTTTTAAGTTTTTAATCGTGATAACCACCAATTTAAACATTTACATATTATAATTATCATATAAAAATTTGTTATATTTAACTACTTACAAAAAATCCAAACTTGATGATAACTCACGTTCATAGGATGCCTTTATTACAGCATTTATTATACAGGTTGCGCAAGAAAACACGAATTCATATTCCTTAACTAGGATGACAAGAGTTACATTGTTATTAAGACTATCTCTTTTCGCATTAACTTAAAAATCTTACTGATGTTAGCTTTGTTCGAGGCTTTACTCTACTCAAATCTACACTAAAACTCACAGCACTCCCTTACTTTATAGAGCTGCTGGCGGGATTTGAACCCGGGATCTCCGGCTCCGGAGGCCGAAACCATAAATACGATCGTCCTATTCTCTCTCATTGTTTCGGGCCAGTTAGGTATGTTTTCACGTCTATTATCTAGTGTGTGAGGTAGCGGGTTTAGATAGGTGGTGTTATCAGTGCTAGTTTTAACCTACTATATTGTCAAGAAATCTAAGGGTTAATGGGTTTTATAAATCACTATTACAGGATATTGTGTTTGTTAATAGTGGTTACCATGATAATTAAGGCCTATACTAGATGTGCTTATAATTGTGTTTTAAGGACTCCGGTATTTCTCCTAGCAGGCTCGTGAGAGTATTCATCACTTGCGGGACTTGCCTTGTATGATTCTGTCTAGAAGAGAAATATTGTTGCTGGATAATCGTTGAGCAATGATGTTTTCATGAGATAGAGGATGTAAATAGTATGCCAGGAATCTAAGAGATATTAGCTATGGGGCCCATTATTAAGTAATGGGTATTTGAGCCTTGTCTGTTTCAACTACTAAAAAAAAGCGTGAAGCTCGTTAAACCTGGTGAGCTGGATCAAGTTCCACCTGGTTACTGGGCTGCTATTATAGATGGTGGAGTCGTGGCTTGGGCTGAAAGTCTCCAGAGACTATTATCAGTAATGGAAAGTAAAGGGTACAAGAGGAGCGAGTATGCTGTAGTCAAAGTCCCGCCGGACGAGCTACTAGTCGCCAAAACAGGTTAAAAAGGAGGTATAGACGTGGCTGAACAACTAGTATTCGAATACGTTGAAAGACTTGGCAGACCATACCCACTAGTACCCGTGACCCTAAGAGCCCAAAAAGAGTTAACCCTATACGCTCTCTAGATAGTGGTGCTGTCATAAGCCTCTTCCCAGAAGATGTCGCAAACGTTATAGGACTTGACTTGAGCAATAGGGAGACACTATACTTAACTGGAGTGGGAGGATATATAAAGGGAAAACACGTTCCAAACGTAGAGGTCATGATAGGAGCATATAGCTTAAGAATCCCAATAGTATTCATACCATACATTCCCATAGAACTAGCAGTTCTCGGGAGAAAAGAGTTTTTCGATGCATTCGAAATAGCGTTCAGGGAGTGGGAGAGAAAACTAATAATAAAACCAAGAAACATGCAAGCAAATTACCAGTTATAATACTTAATGTGTATTTATGTCTAAAATTTATGCATAAATGGCGGCTCCGCCCGGATTAGCTGACCAGAGACCACCGGCTCGGTTTAGAAACGATTAGGAGAATTGTGATGTCATGGGATGCTAAATGGGGAATCAAACCATTTACCTTGTTTACTTAGACTTCCTCATTACGATAATAGGTGCTTTTGCTATATACTCGACGAACTTCATAGCATATACTAATACGGTTTTTATATTTGGAACTATTTATGGCATCGTTATAGTCACACGTGGATTCATGCCATTACTGATTTATAGTGAAAGGCTTTTCAAGACAATGCCGTTCGTCCACCTACTTTTCCTGTTCCTAACAATCACGTTAGCTTTACTTCTCAACAACATCACAATCTACCTTATGGGAATATCAGTCTCTGCGTTACTCGGAATTTATACCGGAGGCTACATATACAATCTAGAGGTGAGCTGGTCTAAACACCTAAGAGATCCGTCAAAATTCTTTTCACTAATCTCAGGTGCTGAGGCCGTTGCGTTCTTCGTTGCGCCGATACTCACATATATAACGCCGAATAAGATAGTCTTCCTCGCAGTCCTATCAGTGTCCACGGCATTCGGACTCATTCTCCTCTTCTATTTTGCTCGTCTTGGTGGTGCTGAAATAAAACCTAGATTCTTCTCCGGGGAACTAGCGTTGATTAGGAATGTTGCTCCTCTTGCAATATTGGCAGCTTTAAACTGGTTCTTACAGTACCTCTGGATGGGAATGGTGTTTGAGCTTGGAGCTAGACAAGGCATATCGGGTTTCCTAGTGTTTGTAGCGGTTGAACTCGAAACAGCCACGTATATGGCTATCCAGTTTATTATCAGTAGGAGGGGTCTTAAGAAGCTAGCAAGTATGAGGTCAGTTTCTATGTTAATGGCTGTCTATGCTCTAGTTGTGATATCGTTTGCTTCTCTTATTATCGTTAAGATAGACTCGAGTATATTCTTCCTTATTTTACTTGCTTTAGCAGCTTCGTCAAGCCCGCTTGAGCCTCTTATTAATACACTTGTCTCGTTTACTGATCGTGCTCCTGAGATCTCTACTATTGTCTTAAGCTTTAACTACATAGGAGGCGGGATTGGCTATACATTATCCTCGCTTCTACTCAGAATCTAACTACTCTCTTTGTCTTTCCCTCATTATTATCATTTCTGGGTCAAAGCTTGATTATGATTTCATTTCTCCAGATATTGTTAGTGTTAGTGAGTTGGAACAGGATAGCGGGCTCCTGATTCTGCAAACTGTAACTGTAAATACAATTGTCCCAGAACCCCATAGGAAATAGAACGAATCTAAATAGGATTTATACCCGCTAGGTTAATTGGATATAGCACTCTTATATTTGACTAGGTTTTGCTCTTATACCCATGGTATCGCTTTTTAGGCTTTCATGTTGATTTATGTTACCGGTGTTGTGTTTTTGTCACGGGAAGCTGTAGTTAGGGTTCGGGTTCCCTCTTATTATGCTGGTAGGGTTGAGGAGGAGGTTAGGCTGGCCTACGCTATTGATCTTTTCCTGCGTGGAGTTGTGAGTGTTGAGCGTGCCGCGGAGCTGGCTGGTTTACCGCTCTACAACTTCCTAGTTGAACTGCGCAGAAGGGGGAATCTACGCTTACTCCTATAGTGACGAGGAGTTCCGGAATGAGCTAGGGATTGAGTAGCAAGTCAGCTGAATGCATAGTGCTGAACTCAAGCCCCATTATAGCTCTCGCAGCCATAAACCTACTAGAAAGCTTAATAGAACTGTTTCCAAAGATTATTGTGTCTACTGCAGTCTACGAGAAGGTCACAGTCAAAGGAAGTGTTTATGGATAATGGAATCTGTCTAAGTGTTTAAAGATCGCTGAGGGAGATAGAAAATGTAAGGCACTGGAAATTAACCCTTAAAGGGATAACGTTAATGTTGGAAACTGGGATAGGAGTCTTATCTTAGAGTTGAAGATATAAAGCATTGTATTTGGAATGATATTGTTTGGCGGTGGCTAGTATGGTTCTTTTGCCTGGTTATAAGTGGCTTGAAATAGTGTCTGGTAGACGTGGCGGCAGACCTACTGTGAAGGGTACAAGGATATCTGTTGACGATATTCTAGACATGCTCGCGGCTGGCTGGAAACCCGAGGAGGTTGCTGAGGAATTCGATATTCCGTTGGAGGCTGTGTATGAAGCATTGAGGTTTGCATCTAAGGCTCTAAAGAGGGTTACAGTGGTTGCTGAGGCTTCTAGCTGATGAGAACATACCTAAAAAGCTGGTAATCTCCTTGAAGCGGTATGGCGTGAATGTTGCTCGTTTACAGGACCTGGGTACCCGAGGTATTAGTGATAGGGAACTAGCCAATATAGCAAACGAACTTGAGAGAACAATATTAACAAGAGACGCTGACTTTACAGAACCAAGCCTCTTACCTCTGATAAGGCATGGAGTAATCTACATCTCCTATCAGCCGCCTAGGAAAGAAATACAAGGACTAGCCGAGAGAATAGCCTCTATAGCTAACCAGCTAGAACCTAAGCCTGAGCTACTCATAATCATAGACCATAAATATATAGAAATCTATGACTAGCATCTACATCAACGGTTTACTACTCTAAATGTAGAAGTCTAAATTTTATGTAATAACCATGATTTCATAGCTAAACTACAGGCTAGTGGCCATATAATTAGGGTTGGCAACCATACAACTCCATTATTTTATTTTAAGAAACAAATCACGGAGGAGAAGCGTATCTTGTGGAATATGGAAAAATATACTAAAAACTATGTATGAGTGGCGGGCCCGCCGGGATTTGAACCCGGGACCCCCGGCTCCGGAGGCCGGTGCCCTATCCTGGCTAGGCCACGGGCCCACTCGTATTAACTTGGTTTCTTTGGATGGTTAATAATAGAGCGCTGGTTATTCTGATTTATCTGTTTAGAAATGTTGTTTCATAGATTATGTGGCTTTCCTAGTGTGATTATGTTCTTGTAGTTGTCGTCGTTTTGTATGTATGTTGTGGTGTCAATGATTAGCGGATTTTCTCTCTTAGTTATCTCCTTTATTTGGGTTGTTTTGAGGTCTTTGTATTGGCTGTGTCTTGTTAGAACTAGTATTATCTCAGCGTTTTCGAGGGCTTTTTCTAAATCGCTTGTTAATGGTATGTGTAGATTCTCTAGTATGGGATCATGCTTAACATATGGATCGTGGGCTATGATTTCCTGGTAGCCTCTGGCTTTGAGTATTCCCAGAATGTCATATGTTGGCGAGAGTCTCGTATCATCTACGTTGCCTCGGAATGCTACTCCTAGTACGGCTACTTTACTCGATGGGGGGATCCCTATTTTTCTACGGTATTCTTCTAGCAGGTTGGCAATGGTTAACGGCATATTCTCGTTTATCTGTCTTCCAGTAATGGTTAGTTTCATGATGTATTTTCTTTCGAGGAGGCTATTTGCTAGATAGTATGGGTATATAGGTATGCAGTATCCCCCGACACCTGGTCCGGGGAGGTGTATGTGGGAGTATGGTTGGGTGTTAGCTGCTTCACATGCTTCGTAGAAGTCTATGCCTAAATTCATTGCAGCTAATGCCAGTTCGTTTGCGAGTGCAATGTTGACGTCTCTATATATTCCCTCAGCTAGCTTCTCGAATTCCGCTGTCATAGGCCGGCCTACGCGTAGAACTCCCTTCCCAGCTATTTTCTCGTATAATTTTGATACGAGCTCTAGGCTCTTCTCATCTATTCCTGAAACTATTTTAAGGTATCTATCTTCTATGTCCTCAACCGCCCTTCCAACGTATACCCTCTCTGGACTGTACGCAAGGTAGAAATTTCTCCCTGCTTTTAAACTGCTAGCCTCCTCAAGAACAGGCTTGGCTTTATATTCAGTGGATCCTGGGGGTACGCTGGACTCTATTATTACTAGGTCTCCCTCTTTCAACCCTTTTCCTATGTCTCTCAGAGTAGCTGTCCACGAATCATAGTTTACATCTTTTGTTATCCAGTCAAGGTATACTGGAACAGTTACTACTTTAACCACGGAATCGGCGGACGCTTTAACACCGTCAGTAGTTAATAATAGCCTGTCTTCCTCAATGCCCGTTCTAATAGCGTCTTTTATTTTCTCCTCAATAACATCCTGTGCTCCTTGCCTGATCTTTTCCAGTTTATCGTGATCTATATCAACGCCGATTACCTTCAACCCTTTCCTCAGGTATACTGCTATGAGCGCCAATCCGACGTATCCTGTCCCGTAAACGGCTATCCATCCTTTGCCATCGAACACTTTGTCTACTGCATCCACGTCTGAACACCTCCCTCTTCCCATTCTCTCTTCTTTCTCTCGAATTCCCATCTATCAGATACGATTCTGGCAGGAACTCCGGCAACCACACTTTCACTGGGAACGTCTCTAGTTACGATGCTTCCCGCAGCCACTATAGAGTGCCTACCGATTTTTACACCGGCTATTAATATGGCGTTTGCACCTATAGCTGCTCCTTCTTCTATATAGACTCCTATAAGCTTCTTTGACATGGGATACCGGTCGTTAGTGACTAATGCGAAGGGCCCTAGGAAGACATTGTCCTCTATAATGCTCTCGGGGGGAATATAGACTCCTGATTCTATCCTGACGTTATTTCCTATTCTAACCCTTCCATCTATAACGCTTGATGAACCTATGACTGTATTGTCCCCTATTCTAACGTTCTCTCTTATGAGGACGTTATGCCCTGTCTCAACACTATTTCCTATAACGGTTCCCTCGTAAATACTCGTACCCGGGCGTATGTGAACTTTAGATCCCAGAATAGATCCATCGCTAACCGCATCCAAGGCCTCCAAGTATAAGTTATTATCTCCTACTTCGAGACCCCGGATCTTCGATCTAATAGGATAGCCTATGATTGTATTGATGTCTACGATGGATCCTTGGCCGATTACTGATTCGCCTAAAACCACTGCAGACTCGGCCAATAGGACTTTGTCGATCCTAGCCTTCTTTGAAACATACAAACCTTGTACACCTACTATAACAAGAATGAGATGGGTAGATAATTATCTTATACTACTTCCGTCGAGTAAATGTATAAGTCTCCTAGTTACTCAAGTGATGCTTATGGGGTTAGATGATGAGGCGGTTGATAAAGAGGGCTAGCTCTAATAGCTGGGAGGAGTTATGTATACCATTGGATGACCGGTTAAAAGAGCTCCTCAAATATTACCTGAACTCTACTGATGAAGGCGAAAAAGGGAAGTCGGTACTTGATTTACTGGAGAAAGGCTACAGATATTGGTTACTTGAGAAGAATTACGGGGAGGAGAAGGTTGGGGATAGGGAGAACTGGGATCCGGTTTACTGGAGTATGAAGCTGGCTTCAGGATTTGCTTTCTACAAGATAAGGCTGAGAGATGCTATTGAGGAATTGAAGAAGTTAACAATGTCCTTGAGCGGTGTACTGGGAGATCTAAAGCTCTGCTATGATAAGCCGGAAACAGTGAGAAGGGATCCTAGTTTTGGCAGGCGAATAGAGGAATACCAGAGGGAAGTCAATGCATATGTTGAGAAGTTCATAACAGCCCTAAGAGAAGACGTGGATTCCTCCGAAAGGTATGTCGAAGACGAAGAAAAATTCCTAGATGAACTAGAGTCCCTCATAAAGGACTATAGAAAACTACTTAGAGAAAAGAAATTAACGTCAAAAACGCATTCTAGCTAATTCGCGTCTAACCTAGTATGAACGTTATAATGATGTAACCCGTTATCGTTATTGTACTAGAGAAAACTAGGCTTTTCCTAACATAAGCCTTCCAACTGACGTTACTTAACCTTAATCCAATAAGATTGGCTAGGCTTCCTATGGGAGTAAGGTATCCAGCGATATTTGCACTTACAATCAAACTGTTCCATTGCTGTGTTATTTTTGTAAGGAAAATAGTTGTGGGAACATTACTGATTACTTGTGAAAAAGCGAGTGTTCCTAGGTAAATTAGGCTTCTATTGGTTACTGGATGAATTAAGTGTTTAGATAAAATAAGTGCTAGCGAGTTGAAGTCTAGGAATAGGAATATGAATAGAAGAGCAAGGGCCCAGTCAACAGAATATACGATGTACCTGTCGACTAGGACGAATATACCTAGTGCTAAAAGAAAAGCATATGAACCATATCCTTCATTAGACAAAGCAATGCCTAATAGCAGTAAAAGTAGAGTTGTATATCCTGTAGTACTGGAGATTTTCACCTTAGGATAACTCGCTACCCTCTCTAATCGTTTTCTCCCTATTTCTAGGTAGACCACTAATAACAATATGAGTGTCGCTATAGCAAAAACTACAGATGAAACTTCTATGAAACCGGTAAAAGACACATTATAGTATTGCCAAATAATGATATTCTGAGGGTTGCTGAACGGAAATAAAATCGAACCCGTGTTTGCAGCAATCAATCCCAGAACAACTATAGAAACAGGGTTCCATCCAGAGATTTCCGACAACTTTAAACCTACAGGAATCATTACGAGTACAGCTCCATCATTAGTTGCCATCGCTGAGAGAACAATAGTGGATAGAAGGTAGAATAATAGAACACTAAATCCGTCTGCCTTACCCTTTGCACGTATCCACTGAGCTAACCTTGTATTTAGACCGCTTATAACGAATCCTCTCGAGATAAGTAAGAAAAACAGGATGGTTGAAAGCGACTTTATATCTAGTAGACGTGGAACATCATAGAGACTTGAACTTGAACATTTAAGCAAAATGGGTGTTGCAATAATAGCTATTGAAATAATTAAACTTCTAAAACCTATCGTCCGCTTAGTTATATTATGCAATTCTACTCGAAACCTCTGCAGTCAATCCACGATCCGAGACGACCTCGGAGCCATCCCTCGAAACTTTAATATGTGCCACAATAAATTTGCCCCAAGCTAAGGGGATAACCCAACAGTCTTCGGGTTCTCTAAATTCGGCAGCATCTAGAACTCTAAGCTCCTTGAACAATTCTTTTACCTTAACTGAAATAGCACCTTCATCTAAACCCGGAATAGCGGATACTGCAGGTCTGCCCTTAGGGGAGAATTCACTAGAATTCAAGTCAAAGTGTATTCTATCCAAAGCAAACCCGTTATAGAGAATGGGCACATCTACACTAATACCATCAGGATGACGATGTACAATAAGAGGCCCGGGAATAATTAAGTTAATGAGTGAGGAAGCAGTCTCGATAGCTTTACTAGCCATCTCTTGGGAGACTGTATTAGGAACTGTTTCCCTTGAGGAGGGTTTAGGCAATATTGTACACCGTATTTAGTACGTACGGGTATCGAATTATTTTAAGGATATAGGTGATAGTGTCCAGGGAAAATACGCAACCCTACCTTCAAGTTGATCAATCTATAGTTAGAGAGGTGTTTAAGCATTTTACAATGTCTACTGTAAACTCTTTTTTAAATTGATTATCCATCTTATAGATTCCAGCATAAATTTTATCGAGAATCCTTATTATTTCATTCCCTTCGATCTCGGCTTCAATTTTGAAATACTTAACATATCCTACTGGGCGGGGATTTGATAAGTCAAGGTTACGTATTAGAAAATGTGCTGATCTAATTTCATTTACATCACTATCATTAACTTCGTTTTCCAATTTCTTATAAACTCGATCTCCCGGGGTTATGAGGGTTGCTAGTCTCAATCCAAGCAATTTTAAGGGATTTTTATTTCTCTTCACCGGTAGATTAGTAATTGCTTCATCCAAAGAGTTCCTCAGGTTTCTAAGATCGGTTAATTGGTTATATACATCGATTTTGCCTTTCAATATACAATCCACATTTCTTATGGACTCTACATCATCGAGGAGGTTTTCAAGCCGCATTAACAGGAGTTTTCTGAAGCCTTTTTCCAAGCTACACCAGAACCTGGCATCTGCTCCAATCTTCTTATTCCCCAGAGCTAGAATATTATATGGTATTGCTACGGCAATCTTTTTCAATCCAGCGAAATACCTCCACTTTAAGGTTATACTTTAATCAAAGTTTTTTAATCTTAATTTTAATATTGTATCAATAGAACTGTGAACTGCAAAAATTATTTAACTACTATCATATTATAGGTTATACATGCCAAGCTCTTTCTAGGAAACGTTAGAAGGTGATATAAATTTGAGTTCAAAGGGACTCTCAACATCAGCTTGGATAGGTATTATTATAATAATCATAGTCATAATAGGCGCTGGTTGGTGGGCTGCAACAAGACATGGAGCACCGACTACAACTACGACTACAACTCCTACAGGTACTTCAACTACATCAACTTCACCGACTACAACTACGACTACGACCACATCATCGATCACTGGAACAGCTACTACGACTACTACAACAACAATGATGCAGGGATATACATTCATACCTCCCAAACCGGGGTATGCAGCTGTAATTGAAACAAGCAATGCGTTCGTAGTAGTCGGTCCTACTGGATCTAAGGTTCCACAATTTGACAATAAAGGAAAGCAGATAATTGTTGTTAAGTTTAAGGCAAATGAAAGCGCTACTTTACCTGCTGAAAACTCTACTGCATTCGTCAATATAGATCCAGGGTTCTACAGGAACTCCTATGCAGATGCATTAATGATGGCTGGAAGACAGGAGCCAAATCCAGCACTCAGGACTCAGATGTATGAAGCTGTTTATAAGCTAAGCAATTATTATGAGCCTATGATCTGGCTAGGACAGTACATTGCAGTCTTCAACTACTGGAGCTGGGTACATGGAAGATACTATCAGCCAACCTTGGGTGAAAGATTCGATCTCATTACCGAAGACTCTAATGCACCTAATATCCCTCTAGGCATCGGTAATTATGCTAATAATGCGACAACATACGTAGATGTCACTATAGGATGGCCTCAAAGTTTTGATCCTGCGAAGTCGTATGAAACATTCGGTTGGCTAATCTTCCACGAGATAGGTGACACACTAGTAACGTACTGGAAGAACCAAACAGAGGTATTAAGCCCGGATCTAGCAGTAGCATGGGCTCACAATAAAGACGGAACAGATTGGTATTTCGTTATAAGAGGCAATGTAAAGGCGTATGATCCATGGCACAATAATGTATATCCTGTTAATGCTACCGACGTCCTCTTCACTCTATGGAGGATAGCTAGGCTGAACCTAGATCCTAGCTGGATGATAACGTCTTTCATCAATGTTAACCAGAGCACTGTACTAACAGAAAATGAGCTAAGTAGTGTATTGTCTAAAGGAGGAATATATACTAGCTATGGGAACTTCCAGGGAGAGGTAAAAAGCTTATCGCAACTACTACAAGTTTACGACTACAGCGGATCTACCGCTGGTGTTGTCGAGCTAAAGCTATATAAGCCGTATGGTGCCATACTCGAAATACTTGCAGATCCGTTCACGATGGTTGTACCTATGAAATACATGTTCGATTACACACCACAACTACAGGGCAAATACACACAGGCACTTAAAGATAGCAACTATGGAAGGAGCCCGTCTGCATGGGCGAAATATGTCGGTACTGGAGAACAAGAGCCTACACATCAGCTTCTACATAAGTATCCTGTAGGTACTGGTCCATACTATGTGAAGGAATACAAGGAGAACAGTTACATAGTGCTCCAGTATAACCCTTATTACTGGAACGTAACACTGTGGAAACAGCTATATGGCACTAATGCACCGGAGCATAAGACGGCTATATTCCTAATTAATAATGATGCTGTCACTAGGATAGAAATACTTAAGAGAGGTCAGGCAGATTATGGAGCTATACCCATGGATAGGCTAAAAGATGTTGAAGGGTATCAATATTCTGGAACAAACTATAAGGTAGTGGTAAAGAATCTAGGGTTGGATCCAACGATACTCTACATAGTTCTCAACGATCTGAAGCCTCCTCTGGACAATCTGTATGTCAGGCAGGCACTAGCATATGCTGTACCTTACACACAGATATATAATCTTGTATATGCTGGTTATGCAACCGAGCTTTACGGTGTATTACCAGCAGGCTTCATAGGTCATAATGACAATATTGTGGCAAAATATTCATTTAATCTAACGAAAGCTAAAGAATTATTGCAAAAGTCTGGTGTCGACCTAAGTAAGTATAGTATAGAGGTATGGTATAACACAGGGAATAGTCAGAGAGAGAAAATAGCGACATTACTGCAAAACACCTGGGGTTCACTAGGACTCAAGGTTACAGCAAAAGCTCTAAATTGGCCGACATTACTGCAAAACACAGAGAAGCCTAGTTTCGATGTATATATAATAGGCTGGGCACCTGATTATATAGATCCCGACGACTATGCAGGACCACTATTCTATGGAGGAACACAGTTCAGTGTACTACAATGGACTACCGTTAACAGCGTATCCAGCGCAGGAAGTTACCTAAGCGGATGATATAGTTTTTCCAAAAGTACTCTGTATTCTTTTTTCCAAACAATTAATCTATCGATATAGTTTTACTTTTTTTGATAATGATATTTTAACCTCTCCAATTACCTCCAAAACAAGGATGCAATGGTCTCCCCCCCGTAGTGGGCCAATCTCGGGAACCTAAGTCTTGGCATACATCCGTTAATAGAGGGAGGATATGATGGCCGAACTTAGGAGGTTTCTTGTTAGGAGGTTCCTAACTTTCATTCCTACCTTAATAGGTGTAACCTTCATAGTTTACTTGATAGCTGCAGTGGTTCCCGCTAATCCAGCGAGGCTTTGGGCGGGGGGTCAAAAAGCGAATCCTCAAGTTATTAACATGCTTGTAAGAGAATATCACCTTAGGGACCCGTTTTATGTTCAGTATTATTACTTCATGAAAGGTTTCCTCGAAAACTCTATGGTAAGCCCCGTTACAGGATATAAAGTATGGTATGAAGTGAAAACATATATGCCTGTAACGGTTCAACTCACGCTTATTTCCTTCGTATTTATTGTCCTTATAGGAATTCCCTTGGGAATCATATCTGCCTTGAAGAAGGATACTTGGATAGATGCAGTGATAAGGGTTATAGCTTTAGTTGGGGTTTCTGTACCGATATTTTGGCTAGCATATTTAATGATATTCCTGTTCTTCACAAAGCTAGGCTGGATAACACTATCAGGTACCCCTACTCCTTCCTATAGTATAACCGGTATTCCGTTAATAGATTCTATCTTGAAACTTGATTGGCATACCCACTATGAGATAATAAAGAGATACTGGCTCCCTGCAATAATACTTGCATATCCAGGTATAGGAGTTATAGCCAGGTTGGTACGGAACTCTTTCCTGGACGCATTAGGTGCTGATTTCGTTGAGTTCATAGATGCGAAGGGTCTTCCTAAGTCACAGAGGTACCGTCATGTCCTAAAGAATGCGATGGTGCCTATTATCACGGTACTGGGACTCCAGTTTGGCGGTCTTTTAGCTGGCGCACCCATAACTGAAACTATATTCGGTCTTCCAGGTATTGGTAGGTTTATGCTGACAAGCATATACAGTTTTGACTATTTAAGCCTGATGGGCGGCGTATTTGTGATAGCATTGATCTATATGACGGTAAATCTAATCGTAGACATATTCTATGCCTTAATTGATCCTAGGGTTAGATATTGAGGTGATGTATTATGGCTACTAAAGCTGCTAGTGAAGTTTATAAGAAAAAGGTTCTGGATAGGTTTTCGGATGTATTTATTGATGGTTTAGCTAGCTTCATGGAGAAAATACGTCCAGGGTGGAAGGTAAGGAACCAGGCAAGAATAGATGAATGGAAGCTAATGTTCTACGCGTTTAATAGGAGTCCGCTGGGTATAACTGGTGCTATCCTGGTTTTAGCGTTTCTCGTAATAGCAATTATCGGACCTTGGATAGCTCCGTTAAGCTATGATACTTCTCTAGCGCTGTGCAACCAGCAAGCATACCTTGCCCCTCCGAAGACGACAGTGACCATTCCAACAGGATGCGAGGCGCTCGGTGTTAAGCCTGGTAACTATACGCTATATCTGGGTGGTGATAGTTTTGGCAGGGATTTAGGTAGTAGAATGCTGTTTGGGGCTAGGACTAGTTTTGTCGTAATGATATTTGTCTTGCTAGTAGGGCCTTGGATAGGTATAGGATTGGGGCTTATTTCAGGTTATTTCGGCGGTTCAACAGATGAGGTAATCATGAGGACTACTGATATCTTCCTAGTATTCCCAGGGCTGATACTGGCTATAGCTTTCTCAGCAGTTCTTCCAACGAGGATTTCCGGGTTTCTTTCAAGCCATCACATTGTAAGTTTATTCTTCCTACACTTATTCTCATTGAAAGTTCAGCATGAGGGATCCTTAGCAAGCCTATTATCTGTGATTATAGCCCTCTGGATAGTTTGGTGGCCTGGTTATGCTAGACTTGTTAGAGGAATGGTTCTATCAGAAAAGGAGAACACCTATGTAGAAGCTGCTAGAGCCTTAGGTATACCTTCAAGGTCAATACTCGTAAGGCATATACTACCCAATATATCAGGTCCAATACTTGTATATCTATCCCTCGATTCGGGGGGAGTAATTCTAACAGAGGCTGGGCTTAGCTTCTTGGGAGTAGGAGCTGTTCCACCGATAGCTGATTGGGGTAGAATAATTTATGATGGGTCACAGTACTTCCCTAATGCTTGGTGGCTCATCTTCTTCCCAGGCCTGGCTATATTTTTAACAGTATTTGGCTTCAACCTACTCGGTGACGTGTTGAGAGACGTGTTAGATCCTAGGACAAGGAGAAGCATTGAGTTCAAGTTGAAGAAGGAGGAGGCGGGCGAGGAGCAGTGAGGTGCAGGGATCCTATAATAGTAGTGAAAAACCTGTATGTAAATTTTTACACGTATGCAGGAATCGTCCAGGCAATAAATGGCGTTTCATTCGAGATTTGCAGGGGAGAGACATATTGCCTTGTAGGGGAAACAGGTTGCGGGAAATCTGTAACTTCAAAAGCACTAACCAGGCTCATACGGTCTCCTGGGAGAATAGAGAAAGGAGAAATACACTATTATCCTGAGCCAGGGAAAAAGGTAGACATTATGAAACTTGCTGAGACGGAATTAAGGGAAATAAGAGGGGATGAGATTTCCTATATATTTCAAGATCCTAGTACTTCTCTAGATCCGTTGTATACTTTGGGTTATCAAATAGCGGAAACTATGGTGTTTCATAATGTAGTCCATGATATTAAGGAAGGTATTAGGAAGGCTGTGAGTGTTCTGAAAAGTGTTATGATGCCAGATTCAGAGACTAGAGTTAAAGCGTTCCCACACGAGCTTAGTGGAGGCTTAAAACAGAGGGGTGCTATAGGTATAAGTCTAGCTAATAAGCCGAGGCTACTTATTGCTGACGAACCGACTACGTCGCTTGACGTGACTATTCAAGCCCAAATAATGGACTTCCTTAGGAAGCTGAAAGAAAAGGAAGGACTAACACTATTATTAATAACTCATAACATGGGGCTTGTTGCAGAGATGTGCGATACTGTTGCTGTTATGTATGCTGGGGAGATAGTTGAGGAGGCTCCGGTTGAGGTATTATTTAAGAACCCGTTACATCCGTATACTAAAGGCCTCCTGAAAGCTGTTCCGGTACATGTAGGTAAGAAGGTGACCCTTCACTCGATACCTGGTACAGTGCCGAATCTAATCTTCCCACCGCCAGGATGCAGGTTCCACCCGAGATGCCCTTATAAATTTGACCCTTGTGACAAGAAGAGACCACCATTGATTGAAGTAGAAAAAGATCACTCAGTTGCTTGCTGGCTGTATGAAGAGAAGAGGTGATGGTGTTGGAGAGTAGGGAAATCTTAAAGTATATGCAGTCTAACCTTGGAAAGCCCTTAGTAGAAGTCGAGGATCTTAGAAAATACTTCCCAGTTAAGGGGATCTTCAGGGTAAAGGGGAACCTCAAAGCAGTTGACGGCATCTCATTCATAGTGCCTAGAGGAAAAACTGTTGGTCTGGTCGGCGAGAGTGGTTGCGGGAAAACTACAACAGGAAAACTAATACTCCGCCTCATAGAGCCTACAGGTGGCCACGTTTATTTCGAGGGTAAAGACGTTTTTAAACTAAAAGGAAAAAACCTCATGAAATTTAGAATGAGAGCCCAAATGGTATTCCAAGATCCATACATGAGTCTTAACCCTAGGAAGACAGTATTCGACTCAATAATAGAGCCAGTCAGGGTTCATAAAATAGAAACTGGAGACCCGCATGAATTTGTAGTTAAACTATTATATGAAGTCGGACTAAACGAGACCCATATATATAGGTATCCTTACGAGTTTAGCGGCGGCCAAAGGCAGAGAATTGCCGTAGCAAGAGTCCTTGCTCTGGAACCTGAATTCATAGTCCTAGACGAACCTACAAGCGCTTTAGATGTCTCTGTACAAGCTCAGATACTTAACATGCTAAAAGACCTCCAAGACAAGAGAGATTTAACATACCTATTCATAAGCCATGACCTAGGAGTAGTACGATACATGAGTGACTATATAGCTGTAATGTACCTCGGTAAAATAGTAGAATTCGGATTAGCCGAGGAGGTATTCGAAAAACCATTACACCCATACACAAAGATGCTGTTTACATCTATGCCTGTCCCAGATCCTGAAGCAGCTAAGAAGAAACCTAAAATGGAAATAAAGGGAGAGCCGCCATCCCCCGTAGACCCACCGCCAGGATGCAGGTTCCACTCGAGATGCCCTTATGTAATGGGTAATTGTATGAGTAATGAACCACCACTTGCCATGGTAGAAAAGGATCACTTTGTAGCTTGTTGGCTCTATGAGAAAAAGTGAGTGTGCTATTAAATGATATTATTACATATTCAATTAAAAGCATCTAAAATATATTATTCTATATAAATATTTTAACTTTAATAGAAAGGTATATAGGAACAAATAAATTATAGTATATAGAACTTGTTAGATCTAATAAATAAAGTTATATAATTAAGGTTTGTTGACGATTTGCCCTATTATGAGAAGGACTATCCGGCCTTTAACTTGGATAGGGTTCCAGAAACCTTTCAAAGAATCAACCGTGATAATAAGGAAGAAAAAGAATGGTGAGTTTAATGAACTCACTTACTTTCTATATGCTATTAGTATTCCACCGATAAGCCCTATCCAAGCTCCGCATGTATAAAATCCTCCGTCGAACGGCAGTGTGATTATTGCTAGTATTGCTACTGTCCATCCAACTGCTTGCGGTGACTTATTGTACCAGTATAGAACGATGAATATTATGATGCTTAAGATAACTTCTGTCCAGCCTACTACTGTAGCACTACCGTAGTGCCATCCATAAAAGTTACCTGTGGCTAGTACAATGGCTCCGTCTATTATTATTAGAAGGGCTCCTATTATTGCAAGCCATAAACCGGTTTTTCCTACTGTGGGTTGTTTCTCTTGTTTCTCTTCAGACATTTTTCTCACCAAACTTATAGTTTTAATGAATTTTAATGTTTATAAAACCTAATGTATATCAAGACAATGAAATTTTTTATTTTAACTAGTATAATTCCCGTGTATTAACAAATGAATAGTTCTATCTTTATGAAAAATTATTTTTAAAAGAATTGTTGTTTTGTTGAAATAATTTTCTAAAATCCTTCCGTATTTATGAGTATGAATGATTAATTCAATGAATTTGTATAAGGTATCATTTCTATAGCTGAGCATTGAATTTAAATTACCGGGATATAATCACTGCTTGACTTCTCGTCGAATTGGAATATAGAATTAAAGTGGTTAAAATGTAGTTAAATATAATTAACTCGGTTTTGGAGCCGCCGCCGGGGTTTGAACCCGGGGCCTCCGCCTTACCGGGGCGGCGCTCTACCGGCTGAGCTACGGCGGCCTCCATTATGCGGGTTTGGATTTATACAAGCTGGGAAATATTAGTTTTGCTTCCCGGGATCACCTGCCTTTATAGGTGTCAACAAGGGTCTTAGCGGCGAAATACAGCAACACTATAGCTAGAATAAACATTAACCCTCTATACACCACTAGACTAATACCACTGGCAAGCCCGCCGGCGGCAGCTAGGAAAGCCAGCCATGCATAGTCCATCCATATATGGCTACCATACATTGCTATCAACCCCTCTCTACCTTTCTTAGAAGCCTCTGTAACCAAGGGGTATCCCACCGTTATCCACCACATTAGGAAATACGGGTTCAAACCTGTTAGCATAGCTCCGACGGATACGGCTCCAAGAGTACCTATGCCGGCTGGATGCGAGTTGACATTAAGAGGATTCAGCTGCATGGATGTCTGGAATAGGAGGTATGAGAAGTAAATCAGGAAAGCTGAGACGAGTAGGTTCATAGGTACTTTAGCTCTCTCCAAGTACTTCTTGGTTTTCTCCATTGAGAAGTAGAGTAAAATGATGTAAGGAAGTTCCACTAGCATATGACCTAGAGCAAGGAATACTCCTCCCAGTATACCGAGTGTGAGACCTGCTGTTACAGCCATGGCTGATAAGGGGCCTGGGCTTAGTGCCCCGCTCGGACTTATTGCAATGGTTAAAGTTGCTATCTTTTTAAGTTCACGCATTGCTCTTCAACTTATCGATAAAAAGAAGGAATAGGTTTTATTTTATAATTTTCCCTGTGTTATTTTCTATTTCTAAGAATAAGTGTAGTTCCAATGGACGTTATCAGAATCACTATGAAGACTTGTATGAAGGGCAGAACCCACATTATACCCGTCTTAGTTATTGTCAGCACTTGAGAGCCAGTCAATAACAATCTTGCACCAATTATCAGTAAAGGAGCGAAAAAACCTGTTAAGATGCCGGCAATAGTAGATTGTTTTACTGTTTTAGACGTAGCTCCTACAACTAGTCCTGCTATGAAAGGTGCAACCAGCGTTATAGTATAGCCTAGAGGTATGTACGCTATTATATAGTACGCTATTAACCCGTACAATACTGCTCCAAGCAGGCCTGGTTCTTTACTAGTTTTCTCCATTCAAACTCACCTCCCAGGGGACAGTGTTATAGTATGTTCTGCTATGTCCTTCAAACTCGCTGGGCTGCTATCCATCCTTATATTGTGATACTCCAGGCTCACCCACTGGAAGTACTGGTCAGTATAATGCCTGCTAAACGGGTTGCCATCGTTACCGCCGGGTAGCATTAGATAGCCTGTACCAGGATCCTTAGGGTTTAGTATTGCTATAAACCTTATACTAGGCCCATGGTTTACAGGAGGCAGACTCTTATAAGGGTTCTTAGGTAGCTGTGGTGCGACATTGATAGTGAAGGCTCCTCCGCTAGCTGGTTCCTTGGGATAGTTGAGCCAGGGGAGTACGCTTCCCATGGCGTGTTGGAAATAGTAATAGTGTATTTTACCCCAAATCCACTTCTGCGGATTGTCTGGTGCCTTATAATAGGATCCAAGTAGTTTCTCTGCTTCATGGAGACGGGTTATGACGAATAGTGACGCATCATTACCAAAGTACTTCTCGAGTTCAGTATTACCGTTAAGTACCTGTTTCAAGCCATAGCTCGTGAACTCTGCTTTGGCGAGGCAGTAATCCATGCCTAGTGACGCCCTCGACATTAGGGGGTACCATGTATTATAATGGACTAACAAAGCCCAGAGGAAGCCTATGCTCGGCTCAGGCTTGTTTTTATCCATAACATAGTTCCACTTGCCAAGCATATTCAGTACTTGTTTATCAAGGTTTGTCAGCTTATCAGGGTGTTTCTCAGCCAATTTGATGAGCGTTGGTACGATATCCTCCATTGCACTGCTCTTTATATCACCCTGTATGTGCATCATATCCTCTATAGTTATACCATTGCTCTTGTACCCGTTCAATAGTTCCTCTATCCTATAGTGTCTATAGTGATCACAATAGTAACTCTGAAGCTCCCATGGATATAAACCATAAGCAAGTATCCTATTATTAGCAGTGGCCACATAGCCCCATGATGGATTAAGTAACCGGGGAATATATGGGAAACTAATGTATCCAACCCATTTGCCTTCATCAGCACTACCGTTGAAAGGTAGCTCGCCATAATCTACTATCTTTATATTACCTTTCTTTAGTATAGGTATGTTATCTCTAACGGGTATGAGGCCAGTAGGACTGTAAAGAATGTTACCTTTATCATCGGCAACTACCGCGTTTTGTATAGCTGCATCAAAATATTGCTGTGCTTTCAAGAAGTCCCAAACGCTTTCTGAGTGATCCATTAGATAAGCCCATACTGGTACTAAACTAGGTTTAAGCCCTGTCCATTGGACGGCATATAGTATTTGTCTTCCCTGGAAATCCTTCTCGAATAATGGTCCATGAACTGTTTCCTTAACAGTTAGATTTACGAGCTTATAACCGGAGCCTTCCTTAACTTTTATTGTCTCAGCTTTCTCCATAGGCTTTATCCATTGTCCATTGTAGTAGTATTCGCCGTTCGAGTTCCACTTATAATAGTACCAGTCAACAACGTCAATGAAGCTGTCTGTAAACCCCCATGCTGCATGAAGCGTTCTCCCTATAATGATGAATGGAACTCCAGGGAAAGCTACACCATAGACGTTTAGCCCTGTATCTTTCGAGACTAAATGCATTTCTATCCATATAGGAGGAACCATCAGGGTTAGGTGGGGATCATTGGCAAGTAACGGGTACCCATATTTTGTTATATTACCACTAACAACCCAGTTGTTAGAAGCCCCAAGGCACCTAGTGTAACCCAATAGTTTATCAACAGTCTTAGAGAGGTTCAATGGAGTAACTGCAACAATATTAGGCGTGTTTATTGGTCCTTTGAATGTCCGTACAAAGGTATGCGGATGAAATGTCTGTGGGTTGATATAGGTATAGTTGTACTTGAATTCCATGCCTTTGAAATCATTAATGTGATCCCAGTAGTGATTGCCATGTATTATTGGTTCATTAAAGTCCTGCTTTAACATGTTGAAGTCGAGGAGTATCTGAGGTCCATTAGCTAATGCTAGATGCAACCTACCTACATCACTATCATCATATGCTAAATCATATATTATCAATTTCGCTACCGCTGCACTGTCAGAAAGCTTCCAGGGTTCTGGTTTCACACCGAGTAGTTTATACTCGACGGGAAGAGAGTCACGATCCTCCGCCCATTTAATATAATCGTTCACACCATTAGTATAGGCTTCAAGCATATCCAATGCTTTCGCAACATTAGGATCCTTTTTAGCCATTTGCTTCATGAGGTTAATGCTGTCCACCGCGCTCTCGTATAGCTGTAGGTTTCTCATAAACTTATCTTGGTTTAATGTTTCATTGCCGAAGAACTCTGATAAGCGACCTGCAACTATTCTCCTCATTAGATCCATTTCAAATAATCTGAACCTAGCCTGCACCCATCCTACTGCAGTAAACAAGTCCTTTTCATTGTCCGCGTAAATATGAGGTACACCCTCTTTATCCACTATAACTGTTACTTTACCTGTTAAACCGGGAATGCTAACCTCGTTAGGGTACTTTGCTTTAACAGGTTCCTCCCATAAACCCTTTACAGGGTCGAAAAGGTAGGGATACGGAGTCCCTTGAGTAAGTGGGAATACCGAGAGGATTATAGCTATTATGAGGAGCAGTGATCCGATTGCTATCTTTGATCCTTTACCAAACCTCAATTCTCTCACCACATTCAAACAAGGTTTAAGGATAGTGCTCGCTAGTTTCATTTTATTACTACTATATATAATATAAAGCTATCATAAAAACCTTGAATTCTATAGAAAACTACGGGTGAAATAAAATAAGCTTGAAGGATGGATCAGGATTTAATAGTAATACCAGCTCTTATAGTCCTCTGGATCTTCCTCAAAGACCTCTGTAGCTCGTCTAAATACATTCTAATAGAGACTATGTCGGTATAAACATATGGGTCAACTAGTTGTATGTTCTTCTCCCACCTTACCTGTAGATATCCCATACAATTATGAGTATAACAATAATGTACCATGGAATACCGTTGAAACTAGTGAAAAAGTGTGTAATCACACATGGTTATAGTGCACTATGGTTCTCACAACTAAAACAGCTTTACCCGCTTATAATGTTCTTTACCACAGCACCTTCCTTTACAACTAACCCTACATTCTCCATTCCAACCAGCAGATTAATATTATCCAAGGGGTTACCCTTAACTGCAATAAAATCAGCAATATAACCCGGCTTCAATAACCCAATTCTATCCTGCAACCCGGCAATATAAGCCGAGTTCACAGTTACGGCAATAATAGCCTCCATCGGGGATAACCCTATCTTCTCAACAAGCAACATTAGCTCAAGACCATTCATCCCATAGACATTATAATCCCTACTATTAATGAAGAAATCGGTTCCAGCAGCTAGCCTCACACCTTGCCTGTAGGCTTTCCGTATATTCGAAATATGCGCGTCATGAGCCTCTCTGGCTTTCTCTAAAGCCCAGCTAGGGAGACCAGAGGCTTCACCGAGCTTCAGTAGTAAATCAACAACCGACAGGGTGGGAATAACAACAGCATTCTTCTCCAAAGCAAGATTAATACCATCTTGGTCAATATAGATTCCATGGGCTATCCTAGTAACTCCAGCCTTCAACGCGTTAACAATACCCTCAGATCCCTCAGCATGGATATGAACGAATCTATTAGCCCTCCTAGCCTCCTCGACAATAGCTCTAATCTCCTCTAGAGTAAACTGGGGATACTCAGGCCTATCCCTCTGAGAAGCAACACCTCCCGTCGTGAATATCTTTATAAAATCAACTCCATTCCTAAGAGCGTACCGTGCAGCTTTTCTACAATCATCTGCACCATCACACAACAAACTCATAAACGGGGATAATAGTCTCGAACTCCTAGCATCAACAAGTTCAACAGGCAGGAAATGAATATCACCATGACCAAAAGTCTGTGAAACAGGATAACCCGAAGCAACTATACGGGGACCCCTAACAGACCCTTCATTTACTGCATCTCTCAAGTGAAGGGCTACCACACTACCGGCATCAACGATAGTAGTGAAACCGGCATCAAGAACCCTACCAATATCAACTATTCCCCTCGCAACAAAAACACCGAAAGGAGTAAGCAGACTCTCCTTTACGTAATCACCGCTCCTGAACCCAGTTATATGCATATGGGCATCAATCAATCCAGGCAGAATAGTATAACCCTTAAGCCAGATAGGCTCAACATTGCTAGGAACCTCCACGGAACCCTGGGTACCCACGGTAGTAACCCTGTTATTCTTCATTACGATGCAACCATTCTCGAAAACTTTACCCAGCTCTCCAGTAAAAACACGGTCGCCGCAATAAACACTAGGCAGAGGCAAATAAATATCACCATTCTAATATGCGTGTTATAGCAGTAAAAAGATTACTAGTCTCAGAAACAAATAAGAATTAACAAATCAATAAACCACAATAAGAAAAGGGCCCGTGGCCTAGCCAGGATAGGGCGCCGGCCTGCGGAGCCGGCGATCCGGGGTTCAAATCCCCGCGGGCCCACCACAAATTAATATGGATGTCTTTACTACTTGACGGGTCAAACCCATATTTTTGCTACAGCCACTAGCCCCCTCATTTCTCCTTTCTTCATTCTTATCATTGCTTCTTGTATATCTTCGAATCGTACTATTTCTTTTTCTATGGTTAGGTTTAGCCTGTTTGCTATTTCTAGGAATTCTCTTCCGTAGTCTCTTCTTACTTGGTATAGTGTTTTGATATTCTTTCCCCAAAGATTTGCTGTATAGTCTCTTATCTCTATTGGTGTCATTGATACTGCTGCTAGAACTAATGTTCCTGATATATCTAGGTTCTCTAATGCTTTTTCAACAAGTTTTCCTGCTGGTGGGAAGAATATTATGGAATCCATTTTCTCAGGCATTCTCTCAGTAGCAATATTTCCCACCCACGTTGCTCCATTATTCCTTGCTATCCTTTTATGTTCCTCGCTTCGAGTACTTACATAGAGATCTATGCCCATGCTCTTAGCTACATGGAGTACGTAGTATGCTGTCGGTCCGAAGCCTACAAGTCCGAGTTTACCACCCTCCTTTACATTGGCTAGTTTAAAGGCGAAATGCCCTGATACACCTGGACACATTAGTGGAGCTAGATCCTCGTCTCTTAGCCTCATTTTATTGAGATTAAAAGCGAAGTCCTCTTTCGCAATAAAGTATTCTGCATATCCTCCGTCTACATCCCATCCAGTCCTCTTTATTTCTGGGCAGTAATTTTCTTCTCCCCTCATACAGTACTTACATTTTCCACAGGTACTGTATAGCCATGTGACTCCGGCTTTATCCCCGGGTTTAAACTTCGTAACACCTTCACCGATTTTATCTACTACTCCCACGATCTCATGCCCAGGTATAACCGGTTTTTTGTGGAGGGGTATGTCGCCCTCGGCGATATGTAGATCGGTTCTGCAGATGCCGCAATAGCTTACCTTTATTCGAATCTCACCTGGATCCGGTTCCGGAGTAGGTATTTCCACAAGCTTCATCGGTTTCTCTTCTATCGGTTTCTGCTCCTCTACGATCCAAGCCTTCACGTTAAACCACCCTGATTGAATATCGTTTTTTGACGCTGTCAAAACTTGTTCTAAGAAGTTTTAAGGCTAGGGGCAGGTACTCCATTATATCTCTAGCCACGATACCATCCTCACCTTTCGCTTCTGCTGCTAAATCACCTGCAAAGCCATGGATGAAAACACCCATTCTAGCGGCTTCTTCGAGGCTTAGACCTAAACCATACATAGCAGCTATAGCTCCCGTTAAAACATCACCGCTTCCGGCCGTAGCCATACCTGAGTTCCCACTCATGTTAATATAGACCCTGTCATCCGGGATAGCTATTTGCGTATGAGCCCCTTTCAATATAATAATAGAATTTAACTCCCTAGCGTATTTCCTAGCAACATTTATTCTATCCTCAACTATATTGCTTATATCTAGGCCAGTTAATCTAGCCATCTCACCGGGATGCGGTGTCAAAATTGTTCCACACTTCCGTTCTCTAATAATACTCGGGTTTCTAGACAAGGCAGTTAACCCATCTCCATCCACTATTAGAGGCTTCTCTATGGCTGGAATAAGTTCTAGCATAAGTTTCTGGGTTTCATTATTCAAAGAAGTTCCAGGACCTAATACAACTATGTCAACAGTGTTGACTAGTTCAAGTATTTCTTCTTTAGCCGAATAACTTATACTCCCATCATCCGTCTCGGGGAGAGGATGGAAAACTACTTCTCTAGCACTAGTTCCTATGAAAGGGGCTACAGAACTTGCTGTTGCGAGTCTTGAGTATCCACCGCCAGCTTTCAAGAATGATAATGACGATAGTAGAGGTGCGCCGTAATATTTTCTTGCTCCGGCGATGAATAATGCTTCACCGAAACTGCCTTTGTGCCCGTCTTTTTTCCTGGGAGGTAGTATTATTGGATCATTCAAATCTATTAATACATTACTACTTTCATAAATAGCGGGTGGGAAGGATATATGGGAGACAACGACTTGCCCACAGTATTCATAACCCGGATACAATATATTCCCTATTTTAGGCAAACCAAACGTTATGGTATACCTAGCTCTCACAGCCTTACCCATAACCTTACCAGTATCACCAGAAATCCCAGAGGGAATATCAATGCTGAAGACTAGTTTATCAGAGCTATTTATCAAATCTATAGCTTCAGCGTAAACACCACCGACGTCTCGGGAAAGCCCTGTTCCAAAAATACCGTCAATGATAGCATCAGCCTCTCTTAGAGCATTCACAACAGCATCATGATCAAAATCCTGAACATCTACCCCTATTTTGCTAGTTATTTCAAAGTTCTCCCCAGCAGGCCCCTTGTATTTTGATGGATTAGTAAGGAGAAATACCTTTACAAACGCACCCATAGAATGCAATTTTCTAGCAACTACTAGAGAGTCTCCTCCATTATTACCCGGTCCAGCAAACACAACGAACCTCTTACCTCTAACATCCCCATAGTGCTGGAGAATAACAAAGTACACAGCATGACCAGCATTCTCCATCAACTGGATGTGACTAATACTATACTTATCCACAGCTATTTTATCCATTCCATGCATTTCCTCGACTGTACTAACCTTCAAAATAATTCACCTAGAAAATTATACCGATTCCAATTTACAGTGTTTGATGGGCAAAAAAGATTTTCACTTAAATTAACCCGATTTTGAAACATCATGATGCGCTATATTGATTTAAGAGTTAGTGGCTATTTAGTTCTAAAAATAATCTGATCGTATGAATATGACGTTTTTAGTTAGTGGAAAAGGGGTTTTAGCTAGGCCCGATTTGAATTGCTATATTCCCCATATTACCTTGTATTTGCATTAGTATTATCAGTTCTATCGAATGATCGGTTGTCTGAGCATATATTCCTAGTTGTGCTGGGTTGGCTGCTATTGTAACATTTGCCCATCCCTTGGTTTCTAGTCCTTTACTTATTTGTGTTAGGTAGTTGTTGATTTGACTTGGATCCAAGTTTGTTACAGTAAAGTCTTCATTATAAGCACCGTTTTGTATTGCTGCGACATTACATGCCATATTATTGGGTCCAAAAACACCCGCAAGTACTTCTAATACACCGTCATTTAATTCTTTAAGGTTGCTTGGAGGTTGTACTGTACACATTGATATACCTGTTTGAGTCTGGGTCGTTGTGGTGGTTTCTGTTTGGCTTGTTGTGGTGGTTGAAATCTGAGTTGTTGTAGTACCGCCTTGACTGGTAGTTTGAGTGCCGGTGGTAGTGTGTGTGGTGGTTTGAGTTTGCTGGCTTGTTGTAGTTTGCTCCATGCATGGTAGTTCGTTGCTCGAGCTTTCCTTTACGCCTTCCCAAGACCCCGAGTCATAGTTTGTTGAGAAGTGTCATGAACCGCTCGCCTTGCCCCCAGAGATTGTTCCTGAGAATAATACTGCATTTGGTCCTACTGAACCTATTTCTATTTTGTCCCCACTGAGTGATACTGTTATTGGCATCCAGCCTTCATCGGATGCGTATGTTCCTGTGCTTTGTAGACAACCGGTGTAAGAAGTTGTTCCGGTTTTCTTGATTATCCATTTCCATTCTCCAGTTCCCTTTACACCTTTATAGGTTCCGTGCCATGTTCCTTCTATGTTAGCTGTACTCTCTTGCGTGCTCTGAGTTACCGTACTTCCGGTTTCGCTTGTGGTAGTGGTGCTACCACTTCCTCCGTGGCCTAATGCAAGTGCGCCAGCTATGGCTACTACTACGATGACCGTTATAATCCCAATTATCTTGGTTTCCAAAGATAATTAACCTCCCTAATTAAAGTGCCGACTGTTTGGATGCCTGTAAAATATCAGGATCCTTGGGGGCCGGCTTTTGATTCTAGGGATAATACGGTGTTAAGCAATATAAATATGTTATAGTCTAATAGAGTGCGTGTTTATATAGATTATATATGTTTTTATGTGTGTAAATTATCTTTATACACGAAAAACTACTCCATTAGATTTAGATTTCTTTCATTTTATCTGTTATGAAGTTGATCATTTGACTATAAACGAGTATTCTATTACTTATCCTTGTTATACGGTGTCCTTCATCCCTTAACAATATGTATTTAACATCTATCCCGCGCTCCCTAAGTTTTGTCACTAGCTGCTCTGCTTCTGAGACGGGGACTCGTGTATCATTTTTACAGTGGATAACCATAAGAGGCGCCTTCAGTTTATCTATATGTGTTATCGGGCTTAGTTCTAGCATTATTTCTCTATGTTTATCAGGGTCGCCGTACTCATCCATCCTATACTTCCTCCTCTGGGGACTAGTATTCCTTATGAATGTGACAAGATTGACTATTCCCGCTATTTCTGTTCCACACTTCCATATGTCGGGATAGAAAGTCATAGCCATCAATGTTAGATATCCTCCGTATGATCCGCCCGTGACACATACTTTGCTAGGATCTAGGAGTCCTTCATTAACTAATGAGAGGTATGCATAGTATACATCTTTGACAGCATCACCTCTTTTCTCTATATCGTCTAGATGGGTGAAAGTTTTTCCATAACCTATAGTACCCCTGAAATTAGGGGCTATAACGAGGTATCCTAACCTTGTGAGTAGCTGAATAAGGGGATTGAATCTAAACGTGACTTGACTTTCCGGCCCTCCATGGAGGTACATAATCCCTGGATATGGCTTATTCCCATTCTTTGGCTTGAATAAGAGGCCGTTTATTGTTAACCCATCGAAAGATTCATACTTAAAATGCTCCGGTCTTACAAAGTCCTTCCGGCTCAAAAGAAGTTTTGGGGAATATGTTAACTTTCTCATTTCACCCGAATTTTCATCCAGGAGAAATATCTCTTCACCGTATTCTGATTTCGACAGTGATATAATTAATTGCGATAGATTTTCACTATATTCTACTCTAGTTACATATCCTTTTGTTGAAATTATTTTAGATGGTTCTCCACCTTCTTCTAGGCTTATTTTATAGAGTTCACTTTCTCCGTTTTTATTTAGTGTGAAATAGGCAGTTTTACCCGTCAATGTCACGTGATCTACATCCCATTCTCCATTGTAAAGGTATTTCCATCGCTTTGATTCAAGGTTGTATAGTCCTATCCCTTTGAATTCGCTATCTACATTTGTTATAAAGAGAAAGCTTTTGTCATTAATTGGGATTGGAGAATAGTTGAGAGCTTCACCGTTATGCCCGGTGAGATTATATAACCGTTTCATTTTTATATCGTAAAGCAATATATCTGAATCTAGGTTAGTGTAACTTTTGGTTAAGAGTAGCTTTGAGCCCTTGATCCAGTGTTCGGCGTGTAGTATTCCCTTGTTTCTCATTACAAGCCTTGGTAGGCTACCTAGTTCGTATAGGTATAGGTCGAAGTTGATTAGATCCTTTTTGTTTGATGTGAATGCAAGAGTCGTACCAGCGGGATTCCATGATCCTAGGTAGTTAATATAGTCTCTTCCCTTTGAAATTTTTATAATACTTTTTCCTGTGTCAATATATAATCCCCAAAACTCGTTGCCGATATCGTAGTCTGTGGTGAAGGCTATTAGTTTGCTAGTTGATATAGTGTAATCGTCTATTCTGCCTTCCCAGGGTATTGCAATGTCATAGATAAAGCGCTTATTCTCGGCGCTGGCAACCCACAATTTGTCTATTCCTGTCGTGTTTGAGATGTAAAATACACAGTGGTCTCTTCCTGGTTTGCCTTCCCTGGCAGATCTTATTCTAAGGTATTTAGTTACTTTGTAACTTGTTTCTTCCAATAATTTTCACCGGAGTTTTCATTGATTGTGTAACTTACTTACTATTTCTATCTGTTAGTGATTATATAGTGTGATAATATATTAACATTGGGTTTATCTATGCAGTTATATTTAACTGAAAAAGGTTAAGGTTTATCTTACTGATTTCTAGATGGAAAGGATAGCTATACTCCTAAGCAAGTCAGCAGTATCCTCACACTTATCAGTGCTCATCTCTAAAGACGTCAAAGTATTGTAGAGAGCAGTACAAGTCCCAGGTGCAACCTTAGTATTACACCACTCTAACAGTCTCTCCTCAGTGGCACTACGTATATCATCGGCCTCTTCTTCCATTTTCTCAACCATTTTAGCGAGCTGTATAGTTTTTTTAGGGTCGCTTCTCACCAGCTTAACTGCATCAATTATTGTTTCAACAGACTCCTGCACAAGTTCAGCTATCTTCTCCAGGGGATCTAACAAGTTTGCAGGTATCTCACACTCAAGACGACATAACAGCAGTATCCTCCTGGAAGCTGACTTCAAATATGCTGCTATATCATCTGCTGCCAGTACAACCCTGAGTAATTCCTCCCTATCTATTGGATGGAATATACCAGTTGAGAGCTGTTCAATTATATGGTCTTTGACTTTATCAGCGTTCCTCTCTTCCCCCTTGACCTTAGTATAAAGTTCATCAACATCCTTTTCGGATTTCCTTTTGAATGCTTGTACTAGGCTCACAGTAGCCTTTGAAGCATCATATATATGGTTGAGGTGCTCTAACTCCATTGCAAGGATTGACTCCTCTCTTCGTTTACTGATCCAAGACCAGGTACTGACCAATTTAAAACTACCTCCAATTCTAAACTATATATAACAAACTATATATCCCCGCGGCAAGCCCCGCGGCGATTGGAAGGGTAAAGACCCATCCTGCAATGATTAATCCAACCATCTTCCAGTCAACGCCGGAAAAGCCTTTCTCCTTAGCCATACCTACTCCTATCACTGAGGAGACGCTGGCATGGGTAGTTGATACAGGCATTCCCATGAGAGTGAAAAGATATACTACACTAGCATTAGCGAGCTCTGCAGCAGTACCTGAGACATAGTCAAGTCTTGTTATTTTGAACCCTATTGTCATGATAACCCTGTAACCCCATAGTAAAGCTCCAGCCATTATTCCGAAACCGCCAAGTACAGCGAGGAGATGCATTGTTTTTTGATCTGGAACTCCGAATGTAGATGAGACCACTGATACGTATACACCAGTAGCATTACCAACATCGTTAGCCCCATAAGCATATGCGCTGAATGCCATTGTACCTATTAGCAGGACTCTGAATATGCTTATAGCATTATATTTTCTTGAAAGCAGATTGCTTGACCATAAGAAGCAGATATAGAGAATTGATGCGAGAATCATTGCTCCCAGCGGGCTTGTTACCCAGCTGAGAATAACTTCACCGACAACATTCCATTCTATTTTAGGTGCTATACCAAGAAGATAGCCATGCATCAGGCCTACTCCAACAATGGCACCTACTGTCGAGTGCGTTGTTGAAACGGGTAATCCTTTCCTAGTCGCTATTGTAACCCATAATCCGGCTCCTAGTGAGGCGCTGATAGCCATTATAGGATCAATATCCTTGACTACTCCTTTGCCTAATGTTTTTATCACATGGTACCCTTGAAAGTATGCTCCAAGGAATGCGAATAAAGTGAAGAGTACCACTGTTTTCTTTAAGGACAATGCACCAGAACCTATTACCATATTAGTAGGGTTTGCAGCATCATTACCACCTAGATTAAAAGCCATATAGAAGGCTAGTATCAATCCTATACCAACTAGGATTTCTGGGTTGATGTTCCCGACAGTCAAACTGTTTCTTCCCAATTCCAAGGTTCCATTTAGCGTTATAGAAAAATTTTCTTGTAAGATATCTCTTGAATCGTATTTAATACCTTAAGTTATACAATTAAAATCTACTAGAGATCATCGGGACGATTGACTTATTGTTTTTATTATAGCAATAATAACAAGCTTGAACGAGAGAGTCTTATATTCTATTATATTCCTGGGGTGTGTAATACTTGGGTTTGCCCATAGAGTATTACCGGGTTAAGATGGTTGAAAAGATAAGGCTCCCCCCTAGAGAAGAGCGTCATAAGCACCTGATCGAAGCCGGCTGGAACGTGTTTCGTTTAAGAAGCAGGGATATATTTATCGATTTGCTGACTGATAGCGGTACGGGTGCTATGAGCAAGGAGCAATGGGCTTCTCTTATGATGGGAGACGAATCTTATGCAGGAGCTGATAGTTGGTTTAGATTCAATGATGCTGTTGAGGAAGTCCTGGGATTTCCTTTCGTTTTACCTGTGCATCAAGGTAGAGCTGCAGAAAGGATCCTGTATACCACACTGCTTGATAAGAGTAAACCAGCAAATACGGTTCCTGCTAATACTCATTTTGATACCGGGAAGGCTGTCATAGAATTTTATGGAGCAAAACCTCTGGATCTGCCGATAAAGGAGGCATTAAATTATAAGAGCAATTATCCGTTCAAAGGAGACATTGACTTGAAAAAGCTCGAGAATGTTCTGTCAACAGGAAAAGTTTCATTTATTCTACTGGTTTTGACTAATAATACGATGGGAGGTCATCCAGTGTCTCTTGAGAATATCAGAGCCGCGAGGAAACTAGCGGACGACTACAGTATCCCTTTGGTTCTCGATATCAGTCGGTTTGCTGAGAATGCTTTCCTTCTCAAGGAACGACACCCATTATATCAAGGTAAAAGCGTAAAGGAAATAGTAAAAGAAACAATGTTCTATGCTGACCACGCGATTATGAGCGCTAAGAAGGATGCCTTAGCAAATATTGGAGGGTTTATAGCGACTAAGAGCGAAGAACTCTATAACGAGATGTCTGCAAGAGTAGTGCTTGAGGAAGGCTATGTTACCTATGGGGGTCTTGCAGGAAGAGACCTTGACGCCATTGCTACAGGGCTCAGGGAGGTTATTGACGAGAATTATCTCCAGTCAAGAATAAGTCAAACTAGATATTTATATGAGAGGCTTATCGAGGAAGGTGTTCCTGTTGTACATCCATATGGTGGCCATGCAGTCTATATAGATGCACTCGAAACGCTTCCTCATATACCAAGGGAACAGTTCCCTGCAGATGCCTTGGCTGTTCATCTATACCTTGAAAGTGGTGTCAGAGGAGTAGGACTCGGGGCGCTTGCCTTTGCTAGAGAAACAGAGAAAGGTGTGGAGTACCCGGAAAACGAGTTCCTTCGACTAGCGATTCCGAGGAGGGTCTATACGGTTAGTCATATAGACTATGCAGCTAGATCGCTAGGAGTGATAGTAACTAACTCCCGTAAAGTTAAGGGTTTAAGAATAATTTGGGAACCTCCTATTAAGGGTATAAGGCACTTCCTAGCAAGACTTGAGCCAGTCTAGAGTTCTCTAAATTGTTTTATTATGTTTGCTATTCCTTCCGCATAGTTCCAGTCTCCTGAGAAAACTATTAAAATACCATTTATATAGTTCAGGGATAGGAGCATATTAATTGTATTTTCAAGCTCTTTCAAGGGATCGGTTATTCTCTCTAGGTTCAAGTGGAAGTGATTTTTAACAACGCTTCTATCCCACTTATTTCTTACAAGCATTACAGTAGCTATTAGAGGCAAATTCCGGAGTAATGGTTCATCTTTAATGTCTTTTAGCTTTCTTATTGCTTCGTCATTGAAGAGGGGTTGTGAAACGATGAACTCCATCCCGGCTTTCCTCTTAGCCTTTAGCTTCCTCAGCTCGATCTCCCATAATGAATACGGGTTCGTTGCACCTGCAATGTTGAATCCTGGAACTTCCTTGATCTTACCTCCCATATAATCTAACCCGTGATCTCGGAGTAATCTAAGCATATAAATTAGCCTCACGGCGTCTAGGTCGAATACTGGTTTGACGTGAGGTCCAGCCATGATCCCAGGCCAGTCACCAGTTAAGGCAAGGTAACTTCTTACACCCAACCAGAGGCCGCCCAATGCTGAACTAGTAAGATTGGCTCTGTTACGATCTTTGCATGATAGATGAACTAGTATGTCTTCAGTGAATCCGTTAGCTCTCAGATAACCTGCTGCAGCAACAGGGTCTGCCTGTACTCTGCCTAATGGGTTATCCGTTATTGAGAACCCGTCTACAAGTCCTTTAAACGACTTTGCTTGATCCAGGAATCTTAATCCATGCCCGCGTCTACTGGGCTCCAATTCTAAGAGGAATACAATATTATTGTTGAGCATTTTCTCCATAAAACCTGCGTATCCTTTTAGATCAAGGCTAATATCCCTCTTAATGAAACCAGGGCCTAGAATGGGATTCTCTAAAACTTCCGGCTTGTCCTCAAGGAGCTGAATATATGGGCAAGGTCTACCATCAACCTCACACCTACCCTTAGGGTCAACTCCTCCACAAGGCCCGTTAACCATGTTTTTAGGGCAGCCTTTTTCCAAGAAACCCACCATCACTAGTAGCTAATGTCAAATCTGTCTCGGAGTAAACTATTAAAACAAATCATATGCTGCTTCAATACCCTTTTTATGAGTATACTGTTTATTATTCCATAAAGTGTAGCATAAAATCATTTTCAGGTGGAGATGTATGGGCAAAGCAAAGATGGTGTTCCTAGCTACAAGACCTTGGAGTTTCCCTATGACTATTCTAGTTGGGCTGATTGCAGGGTTAGCGGGATGTTATAATGGATATCCCATTGATTGGATGCTGCTAACTATAGGCCTTATTGGCAGCGTTCTTCTCCATGCCATGGTTAACGTATTGAACGATTACTATGATACTAAGAAAGGACTGGATAGGCGTGGGGTGGGGACGGTTGAATATAGACCTCATCCAATACTCCATCAAATACTATCGCCTAGAGAAACGTTACTCTTAGGCCTAATATCCGGTATAGTAGGCCTTATACTAGCAGCTTTGGTGTGGTACACGAGTAGACCTTTGGCCATTCCATTAGGGTTAATAGGATTCATACTTGCATACATTTACACAGGTCCGCCTTTTCCACTGAAATATCATGCTTTGGGAGAGATAGGTGTTTATTTAGCATGGGGTGTTGTAATTCCTATGGGAAACTATTACCTTGCTACTGGGAAAATAGACTGGATGCCCATAATTATTGTAATGCCGATGGCGATACTTGTTGTTAATGTGCTTCTAGCTAACAACCTAAGGGACGTTGGAGTAGATAAAGAGGGAGGTATAAGGACTCTAGCTACAGTATTAGGCTTTAATGAAGGAAGGAAACTATTTAAGGCACTCATAATTCTAACGTATACTATTCCACTGCTATATCTGCCTATAAAGTACGCATTGTTCATATCAGCGTTACCCATATATCTAACGATAAGGCAGGGAAGAGATCTATTTAGGATGATGGACACGGGAAAGGCTCCGCCAGATGCGGATCCCAGAGTAGCAGGTGTACTCCAAAACTATGCAATACTATATCTCGTCGGTATTATCGTCGTGTGCATTGCAGGTTACTGGGTAAAATAAAATTCAAACCCAGCTTTTATTCAGACCTATAGATAAGTTTTCAATGAGATTGACATATGGTTTCGAATACTCTGTTTTGAGAAACTCGTCTTTACCGAATACGCCAACTAGTTTTCCTTTAAGCATATAGGCTATTTTATCAGCAATAAACAATGCTTCCAAAATATTGTGAGTTACATGTATTGCCGTGAAATCAAGCTTTTCCCTCAAACTCTTCAGAAACCTCAGACCTTTCAACTGGAGCTCTGGATCAAGAGCATTGAAAGGCTCGTCAAGCAAGATTACTTTAGGATCCACAGCTAATGCTCTAGCTAAAGCAACCCGTTGCTTTTCTCCCCCGCTTAACGTATCTGGCTTCCTATCAAGAATTTCTTCTATTTTTAATAACCTTGCTAGATATAGGGCTTTATTGTATGCCTCGTTTTTAGGCACCCCCCTTACCCGCATTCCATAGATTATATTATTGATTACAGTCATATGAGGAAATAACGCGTAATCCTGAGGTACAAGCGAGACTCCCCTCTTCTCTGGTGGAAATTCAGTTACGTCAATACTTCCCACATAAACTCTCCCTTTATCAGGTTTTATGAGACCAGCAATAGTATAGATGAGTAGTGTTTTACCCACACCGCTGCCTCCTAGAACAGCTAGATATTCTCCTTCACCTACTTCTAGTCTGTCAACCCATAGCTCAAAACCCTCTAGTTTAACATTTATTTTATCTAGCATTATCATTTCGAAGCCACCATCTTCAATACAATAAATATTAGTAATACAATCGACGCGTAAATTGCAGATAACGTTGCAGCATACTTTAATCCATAAACACTCAAATATTCAAGTATGAGTATGTTAACCGTTTTAGGATAGTATGCAACTACAAGTAAAGCACCAACCTCACTTAAACCCCTTGCCCATCCAAGAAGGGCTCCAGCTAGAATATGTTTAAATGATAATGGAAGTGTAATAGAAGTAAACGCCCTCCATTCACTTGCTCCTAAAGTTCGTGCTACAGATTCTAATGACGATCCGATTAATTGGAATCCTACCTTAACAGTATCAACGAGTAAAGGAATAGAAACAAATGCCATAACTATTACAATACCCTTAAAGTTGTCTTCGATGATGAATCCTATGTCACTGAAATAGCTTCCCAATAGCCCTCTCGAACCGAATGCAGAGAGTATCATTATCCCGGCAACTGCATGAGGCATGACGAGGGGGAGATCTACTAATGCTTCGACAAACTGTTTTCCCGGAAAACTGTGTCGAGCTAAGATGTAGGCAAGTGGGACTCCCGTTACAATGAGAAGTAAAACACTCAATATGGAAGCTTCAAGTGAAACTTTAATAGCATTGATAACTTCTTGATTTTCAATCATTTTTCCTGACAAACTAGGATTCGCTTCCATAAAAAGAGATACAAGTGGTGCAACTATGAAGAACAGTAACAATGCGGATAAGCCTATGATTATGTATTCGAACTTGTTAACTTTTACTGTTTGATTCTTCAACAAGTCTCACCAATTCCCTTGGAATGACGCCTGAACCTATTGGTTTCTCCAAGAAAGGTTGGCCAAGATTATTGAAAACATTCCCCCCGTCTTTTAGTATATACTTAACAAATTTTAGAGCATCATTCTGCTGCTTGGATGTTGTAGGTATAGTTAAACCGTATACTATAGGTGCCATAGTTATTGCTTTCTCACTATTTGTTCCTACTAATATGTGGACAATAACTTTGGAATAGTTTTGAGCATAGTCCGGATTGCCTAAGTTTACATCATCTGGAAGTGTTATATAACTCAGGTTGTGTTGAACTGCAACACTCTGATACTCGAACGCATAATCTAGTTCGCCGGACTCCAGTAGGGAGATAAGTTGTATACTTTTAGGTCTAATTACTAAGTTGCCAGTGGGGTTAAATGATGGTGGTATATATATGCTTAGTGTACCATTGGTAAGATTGTATTTTGATCCGGGTATTTTATGGATAACGAGGTTCTCTAGTAGTGACATATTATGAAGATACAGGCTCAGTAAGCCGATAACGCCTACTGATCTGTAACCGCATGGATCTCTGTTAGGATCGGAGAATCCGTATTTAACATTGGAGTTGAGCATGTCATTTAGAATGCTTGTCAAACTATGGTTTCCTTTGGTATTTTGACTCATAACGATAACGAGTTTGTTAGAAGCAAATTCTACATACCATTTCGTATAGTTTGGATACATGTACAAGGGTATAAGCCTGTAATCAGCTACAGCGACTATATCGCATGTTTTATGCAGGTCTGTCACTTTTCTAACTGCATCAACGCTACCGCTGGGTTCTAGGAGTATTTTCACACCGGTTTCCTCTTGGTAGGTATCTGATATTTTCTGCAGTGGAATTGTCAAGCTACCGGCGTTGCATACGACTAGTTCTACATTTTGCTTTTTATTACTTTCATAGTGCTCAAAAGCTAGGGATCCGGCTATGATGATAAGAATGATTATCACTAGTGCGGCTTTCGAACTTGTCAATATAGACCACCGTGTCTTCTCGTTTGGGATCATTAGCTTTTAAAATTATCGGATATCCGATAACGGATAAATTCCTAGCCAGGCTAGCTTTAATCACTAATATTATTTACAAACAAAAAAAGATTCCCGTAATAGGATTAACGAGGTATGCAAAAACTCTATATATACCGGTAAAAAGCACGCTATTTTTGGCAAACCTGTAGATCTGTTATTGTTTCATTAAGTTTCTCTGGGATACTTCCATCAGCAAGAGGTCCGGGAATATAGGCTATCCTAACATTGAACGAGCCTGCGCTTATACTGTTAATGAGGTCTTGAAGTTGCCTCGAGGTTGAGGTTGAAGCGATTATACAATGAACTTCCTTACTTGTAAGTGCCTTGTTTATTTTATTGAGTTCATCGAAAGATGCTGGTGTGCCATGTTCAATAACGAACAGATACTTAACCTTTAGCCCCAGCCATGAAACCTCGTATTGCACTGTTGGGTCTGATGCTATTACTGTCATATTATACTCTCCCTTGAATTTTAACAATTGTTCTATTTCAGCATTGACTTTATGCAGGTTTTGCACATGTATACTTGCGCACTTAGGGTCGACTTGATTTAGGACTGTGACTAGTTTTTCCATGAAGAGAATGTAGTTATAGGGGTCCATAATCGGCATATGATAGTTTGGCTCACCTGTTACAGGGTTATTCAGTATCTTTATCCCCGGCATTTTCGGTATTTCAATTAGAATAGCTCTAGTCTCATTACTCTCAACTAGATTCCGAATTTTAATTTCAAATGGAGCATGTCCTGTTGAAACTATAACTGTAGCTTTCTTCAAAAGACCAGCATCCCTTGGCGTTAACTGGTAATCATGAGGATCAACACCCTTAGGTACAATTGTTTCAACAGTCTCATTCGCACATGTAACCAGTTTGATATCATCTACGAGTGATGGAAATGTAGACACTATTAGAATCTCATTGCTCTGAGTTACTTTTTTACTATTATTTTGCAGTATATAGTATCCTACACTGGTGATTATAAGTGCTAATATTATTATTGAAGCCATTCTCGACATCGTACTCATTGTGCACACCCAAGGTATATAATTTATAAATTTGTGCACAATAATAAGAATTGCGGGAAGCAGGAATGGAGCCAACGATTACGGCGGAAAACGTAACAGTACATCTAAGAAACGAAGAGGTAATCCACGATCTTAACATCGAGTTAGAAGGGCCTGGACTAATTGTGATTATAGGCCCTAACGGAGCTGGGAAAACTACATTTTTCAAAACACTGGTCGGCCTCTTAAAACCTGTCAAAGGCGCTATTAAAATAAATAATATCGATGTGACTGGGAATTCTAAATTAGCTGGAAAATACATAGGCTATATGCCTCAATTATCACAGGTTAACAGGTCATTCCCAGTCACGGGGAGAGAGTTCGTAGAAAGTAGTGTCCTGTTCAGGATGAGGCCTCCGAGACTTAAAGTGCCACTCTGGGTTAGTAGGAAAGCCGAAGAGATAGTCAAGGAGCTTGGAGCTCTAGAATTCATGGATAAACCCCTATCGGAGCTGAGTGGAGGTCAAATTCAAAGGCTTATGATAGCGAGAACAGTAGTACCCGATACTCGTATTCTATTACTAGACGAGCCCACATCAGCTATAGACCCCAAAGGTAAGTTTGGCATCATAAAGTTTATCGAAAAACTCTCGAAGAGCAAGCTTGTCCTGCTAACAACGCATGACCCAACAATCTTCAAGGAGAGGGCGAGGCTACTCATAGTTTTCTGGAGAGGAATAAAGGCTATCGGTAAGCCAACGGAAGTTCTTAAACCAGAAATCCTCCGTGAGATTTACGGCGAAATGGTTGTCCCAATCAAGGAATGCATCCACTTGGTGGATACCCATGCTGTTTGAAATCAGATGGTTGATACTTATCACGCTAGCGGGACTTGCGTTTGGAGTGTTAAGCCCCATTGTTACTGCTAGGAGAATGATGTTCTTAGCTGCTGCCATGCCTCATTCAGCTCTCTTAGCGGCGGTGCTAGGTATACCTTTAAGCGTCGAGTACGGATTATCTCCAAGCCTCTGGGCTATCGTTATAGGCACACCACTACCCCTCATAATCTATGCTCTTGAGAAAAAAGGCATAGAAGAGGATGTTGGAACCTCGGTATACGTGGCTGCTACAGCATCACTAAGTGTGGCTTTAATATACTATGTACTCACCAGGTATCCACTAAAATCTAGCTTGTGGGGCTATATCTTAGGCGACCCTCTTCTCTCAACATGGAATGATATCTACTTAGTTTTAGCTATCACAGTACTCTTACTAGTCCTCTTAGTACCATTCATGAGGGAGCAAATATTATTAGGAGTTGATAGGGATTTCGCTGTATCCTCTGGAATTCACGCCTCTCTGTATGATATTGTTTTCCTATTACTACTTTCCCTCTCATCCATAGGGTTCATGAGAACAGTAGGGTATGTACTGGAGCATGTGCTAATACTCTTACCCGCTTCTGTAGCATTACTCATATCGAACAGTGGTAGAAATGTCGTATTGTATAGTATTACTGCAGCTGTTCTAAGCGCTATAACAGGACTCTTCTTAGGCATATCCTTAAACCTTCAAGTAAGTGCTAGTGTAGGGCTTGTATTACTAGTTGTTTACATATTAGCTATAGTTTGGAGAAGGTGAATAGCTTTGGAGTCTACTGGGAAGAGAAGGTTTGGTATATCTATAGATGAACGTATAGCAATGGATCTAGATTTACTAGCGACAAGGCTAGGTACAACCAGGAGTAGCCTAGTGGAAAGAGCCCTAGAGGAATATATACATGATAGGCTTCACATAATAACTCCACATGACTGTGAGGGTATTCTACTAGTCAAACATTCAACCAACCTCGCGGGCAGGGTCTCTAACGTAATTGAAGGCTATACTGACATTGCACTGATAGGATTACATTTCCATACTAGTGACGGCACATGCATACGAATGCTCCATGTAAAAGGTAACAGTACAAGGATCACTGAGTTCGAGAGAAGGCTAAGGGAAACAGGAGTTGAGATGACCAGGTATATAGTTATTAGGCCTCCTCAGAAGGATCAAGAACAGAACTTATCTACTGCACCATGAGCTTTCAGTATTTCTCTCAGTTCCATAGGTATAGAAATTTTCTTGGGTGGGAACCCGGTTACCGAAACAGTCACTATACTGCATGTTGCTACAGTTTCGCTGGTATCATTCCTAAACTCATAGTAATATGTAATACTACTTTCTCCCAGTTCTATCTTTGTCAATGCTACTTCATATGTGGTTCTTGGAAGTAGTGGTTTCTTGTAATCACATTTAGCATGCACTCTGGGAAACCATATTTTTCTCCCTGACATTCTAGCTTTCTCCCCCATACCTATGTGAAAGTAGAATTCTTCTTCTAGTCTCTCACATATAATGAAGTACCTGGAGAAATGCATTATTCCAGCAGCATCGGTCTCGCTCCACCATACACGCCATTTCATATTGAATATGTCTCCCATTTTCAAACGCTTCACCGTGTAGGGAACGCTGTTTATATCGAAAATATATGCTTAATCAAGAATTTATTCTAGCTATTTTTATAACCATCTTGCATCCACTAGAGAGACTTGGAAAAAAGCCTGTTACTAGAACAGTTTTGAGGTGTATTGTATTGCCGTTTGATAAGAAAAACATCTTAGAGGAAATGGATACATATGAAGGCAGAACTAAGATTTACAGTCTAAGGAAACTAGAAGAACTAGGAATAACAGAACTCGATAAATTGCCATACTCGATAAGAGTACTATTGGAAAACCAAGCCAGACACTATGACGGCTATGTCGTTACAGAAGAAGACGTGCTAGCACTAGCGAAATGGGAGCCACAGGGTGAAAGGAAGGAAATACCCTTCATGCCCTCTAGAGTGGTATTACAGGACTTCACAGGAGTCCCTGCAGTAGTAGACTTTGCAGCACTGAGGGATGCTATGCAGGAACTAGGCGGGGATCCCTCATGGGTAAACCCTCTAATACCCGGGGATCTTATAATAGATCACAGCGTACAGGTAGACTTCTACGGCACTGTCTATTCAGTATTCAAGAACCTAGACATGGAGTATAGGAGAAACCGTGAGAGATATACGCTGCTAAAGTGGGCGCAGAAAGCGTTAAACAATTTCAGGGTGGTTCCGCCTGGTAAAGGTATAATCCACCAAGTAAACTTAGAGTACCTGGCACAGCTAGTACATATAAGGGAAACAAAGAACGGTTTAGAAGCCTTTCCAGATACACTTATAGGTACAGACAGCCACACAGTTATGATCAACGGTCTAGGAGTCCTAGGATGGGGAGTCGGAGGAATAGAAGCAGAGGCAGTCATGCTTGGACAACCCTACTACATGCTAGTCCCAGACGTAGTAGGAGTCAAACTAGTAGGAGAACTCCCGGAAGGAGCAACAGCTACAGATTTAGTTCTAACAGTAACAGAGTTACTTAGGAAAGAAGGAGTTGTCGGGAAATTCGTAGAATTCTTCGGTCCAGGTGTGAAGAAGCTAAGCCTACCCGACAGAGCTACTGTAGCCAACATGGCTCCTGAATATGGTGCTACAATGGGCTATTTCCCACCAGACGAGGTTACATTGACATACATGGGGCTAACAGGTAGACCACCGGAACACATTAAGTTCGTTGAGGAATACCTTAAAAAACAGAAGCTATTCTATAATCTAGACAACCCTGAACCCGTATATACGAAAGTCCTGGTTCTAGATATGTCTACAATAGAACCGTCAATAGCAGGTCCACGGCAGCCGGATGAAAGAATACCTCTGAAGAATGCAAAGGAAATCGTTGAACAGCACATCAGGGACTTCCTAGATCAGAGAAGGAAAATGAGGGGAACAACGGGTGGAGACTATTTGCATCATGAAGGTGCTCCGCACCATGAGATCGTGGAAGAAGAACTCCACAAACCAGAAGTCGAAGTAGTAGTTCACGGTGATAAATCCATAATGACTCATGGAAGCGTTGTCATTGCAGCTATAACCAGCTGTACAAACACCAGCAACCCCAGCGTACTCATAGGAGCGGGATTACTCGCTAAGAAAGCGGTTGAACTAGGCTTAAAGACACGCCCACATGTAAAGACAAGCTTAGCACCTGGAAGCAGGGTAGTCGTAGACTACCTCAAGGAAGCTGGCCTCCTACCGTATCTTGAGGCTCTTAGGTACCATGTAGTAGGATTCGGGTGCACGACATGTATAGGTAACAGTGGACCACTACCTGAACCTGTCGCGAAAGCCGTACAAAGCTATGATCTATATGCTGCATCAGTATTGAGCGGCAACAGGAACTTCGAGGGCAGAATACACCCCCTCAGCAGAGGGAACTATCTCGCAAGCCCGATACTAGTGGTTGCATACGCTCTAGCTGGAAGAGTAGATATAGACTTTGAGAAAGAGCCAATACAGTATGACCCTAACGGTAACCCCGTATATCTAAGGGACATATGGCCTAGCCAGAAAGAGATAAGGGAATATATGGAGAAGGCCATTAAGCCTGGAATGTTCAAGGAGAAATATTCTAACGTCTTCGAGGGCGACGATAGATGGAAGTCTCTACAGGCACCTGCAGGTACGTTATTCCACTGGGACCCTGATTCAACCTATATAAGGAGGCCGCCATTCTTTGAGAATATAACCCTTGAGCCGCCGGAGCTCAAAGATATTAGAGGTGCTAGAGTGCTGATGGTGCTTGGTGACAAAGTGACAACAGATCACATAAGTCCAGCGGGGGCAATACCGAAAGATAGTCCTGCAGGTAAATATCTAATTGGACACGGAGTAAAGCCTTACGAGTTTAATACGTATGGCTCAAGAAGAGGCAACCACGAGGTAATGATGAGAGGTACTTTTGCTAATATAAGAATAAGGAACTTCCTAGTACCGGATAGGGAAGGAGGATGGACGAGGCATTTCCCCGACGGCGCTGTTATGACGGCATATGACGCAGCCATGAAGTATAAGGAAGAAGGTATACCTCTGATAGTTATTGCCGGGAAACAGTATGGGACAGGATCAAGCAGAGACTGGGCAGCCAAGGGAACATACCTACTTGGAGTAAAGGCTGTAATAGCAGAAGGCTTTGAGAGAATCCATAGAAGCAACTTAGTTGGAATGGGGGTTTTGCCACTAGAGTTTATGCCCGGAGAAAATGCAAAGAGCTTAGGATTAACAGGAGAAGAAGTATACGATATAATTGGTATTGAGGAAGGTATGGATCCGGGTAAAATACTGAATGTTAGGGCAACAAAACCTGATGGTAGTGTCACAGAATTCAAGGTAAAGACGAGATTAGACACGCATGTTGAGGTAGAATACTTCAAACATGGAGGAATATTGCAGTACGTCCTGAGAAAATTGTATAAAGAGCACAAAAGTCAGTAAAGAATATCTCACTCTTTTTCTTCCATTATATTCTTTACAGCCTCGCCGACATTATCAGCTGGTACAGCCCCAACCCAAGCTCCCTTTATCACTCCATTATCGACTACTATAGTAGTAGGCGTCCCAGGAATTCCTAAGTGGAATGCCGCTTCAGGACAAGAAGCTATGTTGAACCATACAAATTCGATTTCCGGGAATTGCTCCTTAGCATAATCAAACTCTGGTTTATATATTTCGCATGCCCCGCAAGTGGGACTGGAGAAAGCAATGACTACCGGCTTTTTTGTTTTAAAGTATTTCTCAATAATACTGCAACCCTGTGCTTCGTAGACTGATTCGTATTTCTCCACAAATCTCACCTAAACCTACGATTGGCCGGATAGTTTTTATAGGTTTATATATATTCGAATGGATAAACTTTGTTCGAGTTCAAAGGAGTTTAGATGAGAATGGCTATGATGCCTTCAACTACTCCAATAACGAATCCTAGAATGAATCCCATGTATTCCACGAAGCCGAGCTCTCTTCCTGCTATTTTATGGAAAATATCCTCAAGGTCATTTACATCTAGTCTATTAAATTCTGATTCAATAAGTTCCCCCATATCAATTTTGCTTGAAGCCTGTTCCCCAAGTTTCCTCAGGTAAGGTGATAGATTTTCTGCTAGGGCCTCGGATAATAGTGGAATAGCATTAGCCAATATAGGAATCCTTATTGGGAGGCTTTGAAGCTTTTCTTGGAGGATTTCCCTAACAGCAGTTGCCATGGAACCTTCTATTTTATCCCAATACCTGTTTAAGGCATCAGTAGTCATAGCATAACTGGAGAATATCTCGCCCAGCCTTAATGCGAGCTCTTTCTTCTTACCTGGGATTACTCCCTGAAAACATAGTCTCCTGCCAGGTAGGAGGCATATTTTATCTTTAGGGTGGAACAGCATTTTGATTGCCAATACGTTCGTGAAATACCCTATGATTCCACCTATCACCCCAAACGTTAGTATAATCTCCAAAGTATGCAATGTTAGGTCGAAGATTGCTCACCAGGTGATGAGGAATCTAATCTTCCAGTATTAATATTGTGATGATGCAATCCCACGTTTTTATTCAACCATTGGCTATAATATTTTATATTAGACTGATAAAATGAAGGGTGCTATTTTCCCTTGAACTCGTATCCTAATATTTGGTATCCTCCAAAGGATTTAGTCAACTCAGCTAATGTTACATCTTTCATGGAATCTCAAGGGTTGAAGGATTACAAAGAGTTCGTTAAACGCTCGACTGATGATATAAAATGGTTCTGGGGTAATTTGCCTGATTGGCTTGGTACGGAATGGTTCAATCCTCCAGCTAGAACTATTGATACGTCAGGAGGGCCCATGTGGACTAAGTGGTATATTGGGGGGACTCTTAATATAACCTACAACACTGTAGACAGGCATGTTAAAAACGGTCATGGAGATAGAATAGCGTTTATATGGCAAGGAGAAGACGGTTCACTGGAATACTATTCATATTCTAAGTTAAAGGAACGCATTGATAGAATGGCCTCCAGGTTTGTAGAACTAGGAGCCAATAAAGGAGATAATATCCTACTGTACATTACCATGATCCCGGACATGATGGTAGCTTTCTATGCTGCTCTCAAGATAGGAGCAGCAGTTGCCCCTGTATTCTCCGGTTTCGCCCCGGCTAGTGTAGCTGAGAGAATAGATGCGAGCAAAGCCAAGATAATAGTTTCAGCAGACGGGTACTATAGAAGAGGTAAAAAGATAAACCTTTTACAAAACTTGAGGAATGCTCTAAACTTGTCGAATTACAAGCCTCCAGCTATAATATACTCAAGAAGACTAGGGTCGAATGTTGAGCTGCAGAGTAACGAGTATTGGTTCAATGACCTTGAGAACGGTGCTAGGCCGAGATACGAAGCAGAAGAAGTCTCTGGCGAAGATATAGCACTCCTAATGTATACTAGTGGAACAACAGGGAAGCCTAAAGGAATACAGATACGGCAACACGGAGCACTACTAATGCCCACCAAAGACATTTACTTCAACATGGACCTTAAACAGGGGGATAAATTCTTCTGGGTAACTGATATAGGATGGATGATGGGTCCTTGGCAGATAATAGGAGTGAACACTCTGGGAGGAACGCACATTATAATAGAAGGTGCAATAAACTATCCTAAGCCCACAAGAATACTTGATTTGATAGATAACTTCGAGATAACTCAGTTCGGGTTTGCAGCAACTGTTGCAAGACTATTAAAGAAGGATATAGGTGAAGCCTCGGATAACTATGACCTATCCACGCTCAGAACGTTTGGTAACACAGGAGAGCCCATAGACAGGGACACCTGGATGTGGGTAATGTACTCCCTAGGCAAAGGGAAAAGGCCATTAATAAACTTAAGCGGTGGAACAGACATGTTCGGCCCCATAGTACTTCCATCACCTACCGTTCCACTGAAACCTTCAACACTATGGGGCCCAGGGCTTGGATGCGATGTTGACGTGTTTAACGATGAAGGAAAGCCTGTAAGGAGGGAGGTAGGTTACCTCGTCATAAAGAAACCCATACCTAGCCTAACATGGGGCTTCTTTGGAGAACCTCCGGACAGGTACCTACGAACATATTGGTCGAGATTCCCAGGCGTATGGTACCACGGCGACTGGGCTCTAATCGACGGGGAAGGCTACTGGTTCATACTAGGTAGAGCAGATGATGTGATAAAAGTTGCCGGTAAACGTATAGGATCTGCTGAGATAGAAGACGTAGTAAACTCCCACCCTGAAGTAGCTGAGACTGCCTGTATAGGGGTTCCAGACCCTATTAAAGGAGAAGTAATAGCCTGCTTTTCTGTTATGAAGGAGAAGAAAGAGGTGACCGGACTGGAAGAAGAGCTTAAGAACCTGGTAGTAGAGAAGTTAGGGAAGCCCTTCGAGCCTAAATATGTGCTCATAGTAGACGATCTCCCTAGAACAAGGAGTGGGAAGATTCTAAGACGTGTGATCAGAGGAATATTAAAGGGATGGGAGCTTAAGGATAAATCGATCCTGGAAAACCCGGAGAGCTTGGAATCGATAAGAGCCGTGGTTGAGAAGCTAAAACAAGGTGGCTAATAGTGAACTCTATTCTCAAACACAGACTAGAGAAACTGCGATTACAGGTAGGGAATACCCCAATTAAATGTTACACGATTGATAAAGTAGATGTCTGCGTAAAATTGGAATACACTAATCCTAGTGGAAGCCATAAAGACCGCATAGTTCTAGGTATGCTAGAAAACCTGGTAGATAAAGGAGAGGTAAAAGAGAACGGCTGCATATCTGAGGTAAGTAGTGGTAATACAGCTCTTGCAGTGGCATGGGCTGCAAAATACTTAGGATTAAATGCAAGAATATACACTACACCAGCAGCTCCTAAGACTAAGAAGCAGCTGATTGAAGCTCTTGGCGCCACTTTAATCGAAGCACCCAGAGGCGCTGATAGAGACGAATTGATAGCTGAAGCAAAAGCAAAGGGATGCACCTCCCTGAGACAGGATGACAATGAATACAATATACTCATACATTACACTGCAACCGGGCAGGAAATGCTATACCAGCTAAACGGTGTGTTGGACGCGTTTTTCATGGGTATAGGCACCGGTGGCACAATTGTAGGTGTAGGATCTAGGTTAAAGCAATTCAGTAATGAAATAAAGATAGTTGGAATAACGCCCAGAAACAGTGCACTAGCAGGCGGAAAAGGTGGAGACGTTATCCCAGGGCTAGCGAGCAAAGAAGTCCCCCCTTTAATCACACAGTCCAGAGGAATAGTGGACGCGTTATTGGCTGTTAGTAATGAAGAGGCATGGGAACACTCATGGAAACTTTACCAAAAGACTGGTCTCTTGACAGGACTCTCAACAGGTGCCTCATATGCAGCAATAGAAAAAGCTTTGGAGCAAGGTTTAATCAGTGAAGGCTCTAGGATAGCCATAATTGCAGCTGATAGGCTTTACCCCTATATCATAGGCTAAGACTCCCTCATTGACAACGAAGAGTAGCCTACAATAACTGAGGGATCGCCTGTAAGCTCCCCGGAATTATAGTACTTTAACAACCGTAACTCCCATCCTTTCCCCCTAGCTATCTCCATTAGAATCATTATTCCAGGCCATCCGCAGATCGTTGAATTATACTCTCTTACCATGTTAAAGAAGCCTATCGTGTCTTTTTCAGTTATTTTCTTGATAAACGATCTGTCAAGCTCTCCTACTTTATCTATAGGGTTAACAGTATATAGAACGTATCCGTACATTGGACCGTGATGAGTGAAGTCGCTTGAAACAATAAACAAAGGCTTCCTATCTAAATCTCCTAGAACCTTCATAATGTTTTCAGCATAATACCTCGCCTTATCCGGTGTAAAAGGTTTAGTAACTATAGGAACAAGCCTCCAATCTCCTTTAAGGGCAAACTGTGCAAATGGGATTTGAACCTCTATCGAATGCTCCTGCTCGTGTGCCCTCCTATTATCGACAATACCACGCATATCTCCCAGAAGGCCTCTTACAACCTCCATATCCACTAGAACCCTGCCTAGAGGTGTGATCCATTCGTCAAAGGCTGAAGTAGTAGTTAAATCGCCTCCGAATCCGGTGTGATTAGTACCTATTACAACAACAGTGTCGAAATCGACACTTTTCTCGGCCAAGTCGAGGTAAAGCCATGCTGTACATGGACCACTATACGTGTATCCTGCATGGGGAGCAATCCCACCGTGAACACTTTCCTGCGACTTATCTTCAGGCAATTTTCCAGGTCCAAATTCTTTATCCAAGTAGCATCTCTTAATGCTCTTCAAAAGTAAATCCTTATCTAGAGGGTAAAACCCCCAGATACCCGCTACTGGTTCTCTAGCCGTCATTTCTAACCCATTGTTTTTATATTACTCTCTACCCCTTAAAACGGCTTAAGGATGAAAAGAGAAACCGAGAGAAGACAGCCAGTAATCAAGTATCAAGAGAGTGCTATAGAATTGCCTTGGTGGAGTAAACCCCTAAGAGTATTACAATTCAATCTAGAGGATCCATACGGCTTCTACGCATACCGCGTTAACGATGATCTACTACTGGATCTAGCCTCGAGGCTACATGCCAACATGTTAGTAGTATTTGCCCGAGATCCTTGGGGGAGGGTTTTCTATGACGGAAGTAAACTGTATCCACGCCATCCTAATTCGAATCTAGATGTGTCAAGACTAGTAGAGAAGGGAAAGTCTAGGGGGATCCGTGTAGTAGTGATGAGTGCTCATACTGCAAACCGACATATTTACAGTCTGCATCCCAGTTGGGCTCAGAGAACTAAGGAAGGAGAGGTAGTGGTATTAGAGCACTATCCTACAAAGATGAGGATCAGAGATCCTCATTGGCCTTTGATATGTATAAACAGCCCAGCCATGGACGAGTATTTTATTCCTGAAGTGGAGGAATCCCTGAAAGCGACAGGAGCAGACGGTGTTTTACTAGATAGCTTCAGGTATATGCCTGACCCGGAGAGAGCTTGCTATTGCAAGTACTGTCAAGCTAGGTTTAAGAAGGAAACAGGTTTTGATTTACCTATGGATGATACTGCTGACGAGGAAGCGTATAGATTGGCCTGGGAATGGAGGGAGAATGTGATTGTTGATGCTCTCCGGAAGCTATGGAGAGCTTCCAAGCAGGCTGGGAAAGATGTAATGTTCTTCTACAATAGTCATCCTGCTGGTTGGTCTGGACGTGGGAACGTCATAGTTGAGAAGTCCAGAAACATACTTGATGCTGTTTTCGCCGAGGCATCAGAGGTGGATACAAATGCTCCTGGAATGCTTACCCTCGCAACTAAGCTTACAAGAGGGGTTTTGGGGGATAATACTAAACCGGTATTTGTTAGCAGGAACTTGTTCTATCTCCTTAGAACCACTCAGTCCCCCCCACTTATACATGTCCGGCAGGGTATAAGGGAAGTAGTTGCTGCTGGTGGACAGCCATGGGTACTGTTATTTAGTAGCCAGCTTTTCGAGGATCCTAGAGCCTTGGAAGCTGTGGAGCAAGTATATGGAGAGCTAGAGAAGGCAGAAGAGTATCTCGATACTTCTAGGCCTGTAAGCCATATTGCTATAGCATTTTCGACTGAGACCCTCGAAAAGGCGTACAGAAAGTCCCCAGAATTTTATGTTGGCGAAGTATCAGGATTCACCTATATGCTATCAAACCTTCATATACCCTGGGACATAGTATCCCTTAAAGACATCAGTAGACACGACGTATGGTCGAAATATAAGGTAATAATTCTGCCTAACACAACAGTTGTCTCGGACGACTGTATTAGAGGACTAGTTAACTTCTCCCATAACGGGGGGTATATCATAGCAAGCCATGAACTAGGGACAATGAAACCTGATTATACTTATACACACACTCTTGCCTTGAAAGACTTGATGGGAATAGAGTTTGAAGGCATGTTTAGATTCGGATATGCATATATCCACCTAGATAAGTCAAATGGAATATGGAAAGGACTTCCTCAGGCTATACCTTTCGGAGATCAGAGCATAAGATTCGAGTATGAAAGAGTAGAGGTTAGGCTTGGAGAATTCGTACGGGCCCGCCCCATAGACACAGAGGTTTTAGCACGAACAAGACTGGGAAGAAGCCATTATGGATACGAGTATACTCTGGGGAGAAGTACCCCAGCACCGGATTCAATACTTGATATAGCATCTATAATACATAGAAAAATAGGTGGAGCTGGAGGCGGTATAATATATTATGGAATGAGACTAGGATTACACTATAGTAGACTAGGCCACCCAGACTACAGGGAATTACTCAGAAGGCCACTAGAAAAATATGTAGGTGAACCCCCTATCAAGGTGGAAGCACCTGAAACTATTCAAGCAGAGTACTATCATGTTGGAGAAGGAGTAACAGTCCACCTAGTAAACCATACTTATAACCAGCGCATACTACATGCACCAACAGGTCCATCCAAACAGTCAACACCCGGGTTCTCTCTAACATATACCGTTCACCCTGCTAGAACTATAATACCGATAAGAGAAGTTATGATAAGAATATCTGAAGAACTACTTGGAACCAAAGATGTTAAGGCCATTGATGTTATAAGCGAAGAAGAGTTCGAGGTAACGTATGAAAAAGGCTGTATTATAGTGAAGATACCATATGTAAATGAATATAGATTAGTGTATGTCCATCCCAAAGAGTAAATTCCAATTCATTTCCTCCGTAGGAAATACAGTGTAAATGCGCCGAGTGCAACCACGTTAAGTACAGGATATATTAATATAGCCAACCTATACCCAGAGAATGAACTTAACACTCCTCCTAATAGAGGCCCTATCAGCCCCCCGATATCCCAAGATATTGTCGAGAAGCTGAAAGCGGAACCATATTCCCTGTTATCAGTAACTTGGGAGACGCCTACAAGCATTGATGGAACTAGCGTTCCTAAACCAAGTCCAATGAATACTGGTGAGATAATATATGATATAAATCCTCTTGATAACACTGTCATAGAACCTACTAGAATCAAAGTAAATGCCAACTCTATTGCTCTAGATGCACCTATTCTCTCTGATAGAATTCCACTCCCTGCTCTGGTGGGTATACTTGATAAACCAGCTATAGTGAAGAACGTCCCAGCTAGTTGAACTCCCCTTCCATACGCTTCTTGGTAATATAAGCTAAGAAACGTCTGCAGGGAACTATATCCAGTTGCCATCACTGTCACAGCTACTGTAGTCCAAAGTATGAAAGGCTTCCTGCCCATAGAGAACCATCTCTCCAGTATTTCTGCTAGTTTCAAGGCAGGCTTACGCCTATATTCAATTCCTTCCTCTAGCTTTAATGCAAGATATATGAAAGGTAACGGAGTTAACCCTAGTGCGATAAAAGGTGCATGAAACCCGTAGTCGACCGTGAGATACGCGGAGGCTAAAGGTCCAATAGTAAAACCTAGTCCATTAAGAAGGCTTCTAATCCCCATATGCATTCCGAGCTTACCAGTTTTCTTCGCCAAGTATGATGTGAGAGCAATGCTTCCAGGAACGTAGAAGGCTACACCTATACCTTGGAATACTCTGCCTAATGGTACAATATACCTGGGAGAGACGTATAGAAGACCTGACAAGGCTGTAGCGGACAGTCCCACTACGACAAGGTACTTTCTGCTCCAGCAGTCAGCTACGACGCCTGTGAAGGGCCGGAGAAGCATCGAAGTCAGGGGCGTTAGCATTGCTATGACCCCTATCTCGGTGTCACTGAATCCTAGGGAGGCCAGATAAGGGCCCAGGACGGGTATGACTACGCTCATGGCGAAGAATATTGTGAATGTTGAGCTATGGATAATCGTTAACTGCTCATTGTTTCTATCCATTATCGGCCTCCCAGAGTCAAGGCTTGGTGTAGTATAGGTATATATCTCATTATATTGCATAGAGAGTTATTGGCAAAAGAAAGGCTTCAACAGCTAGGAATTAGCATCTCAATTATTTCTCTCAAATAAATAGTATATCGTAAATGATCCAACAGCTAAAGCGTTTAACAGGGGGTATAATAGTACAGCCAGCCAGTAACCTGACAAGGAACTCAATATCCCTCCCAGTAATGGTCCTATCAACCCCCCTGTATCCCAATAGGTTGTTGAGAAACTGAAAGCAGCCCCATACTCCTCGTTATCTGTTACTTGAGATACTCCCACGAGCATAGAAGGTATAAGCAATCCTAACCCTAGGCCTATGAAAATGGGTGAGAAAATAAATGAAAGAATTCCTTTCAACAATATAGTTGTTGAACCAAGCAGTATTAGGATCAAAGCCGTCTCCACTACCTTATATGCACCCTTCTTCTCGGATAATATACCGCCTATAGCTCTGGTAGGTATACTTGATAAACCCAAAATCGTGAAAAATATCCCAGCGAGAACTACGCCTCTCCCATAGGTTGCCTGGTAATATAAGCTGAGGAATGTTTGTATAGAAGTATAACCCACAGTCATAAGAGTCATCGACAGCGTTGTCCATAGAATGAAGGGTTTTCTTCCTACGACGAGCCATCTCTTCAATATTTTAATGTAATTTATTTCTGGACGTTGCCTATGAGTTATCCCGTCATCGAGCCTCGTGGAAAGATAGACGAATGGTAGTGGTGCGATTGCTAGTGCAATAAAAGCTGCATGATAACCATAATTAACAGTCAGATAAGCTGATGTGAGTGGTCCGACTGTGAAGCCGAGACCATTAAGCAGGCTTCTTGCACCCATATGCAATCCAAGCTTCCTCACTCTCTTAGCTAGATATGATGTAAGAGCTGTACTCCCAGGAACAAATAACGCCATACCTATACCTTGGAATACTCTCCCGAAAGGTACAACTAGCCTAGGACCCACATAGAAGAACCCTGCCAATACTGTTGCAATTAGTCCAGTCATCAAAAGATACTTCCTACTCCAAGTATCTGCAATAAATCCCGCTAAGGGCCTCAGAATAATTGATGTTAGAGGCATAAACATTGCTATGACCCCTATCTCGGTGTCACTGAATCCTAGGGAGGCCAGATAAGGGCCCAATATAGGAACCACTATATTCATTGCGAAGAAAATGGTAAATGTCGCACTATGAATAATTCCTAGTTGCTCATTGGTTTTATTCAAGCAAGTACACCTAGTGACAGTGCATGCAGTCTAATTCAGCATTCTTAATCTTATGTATTAAGCTATATTAAGGTTCCCGAGATAATGGGGTCTTATATAAGCTTCATAATAAGGATAACTGAATGAATTATAGAATCAACCTATACATAGGAATTTACGTTGAAAAGGTATGATCGACTATTTCAATCTTACATTGAAAAATAGAGATCTATCTATACTTTACTTCATTGCTCTCCTTACTAGAAGGTTACTAAGTATAAGAACCTGCGGGGCCTAGTGGGCCCGGGGGGATTCGAACCCCCGACCCCCCGGTTATCAGCCGGGTGCTCCACCTGGCTGAGCTACGGGCCCTAATCCAAAGAGTCATTGGTTTACAGGCTGCGATAAATAAGGGTTACCTATTCCTCCTATCCGTCTTCAGTTTCTCTTCCTCTTGTATCTGCCTGTTAACGAGGATGACTGTTGACTTGTCTTCAAGGGGGAGCTTGGATTTTAATGCAGAGTTTACCTCAATGGCACCCCTCTTCTCTAGTTTACTAAGCGTCTTTACAGTAGAATACGCCGCGAGTGGTTTGCTCAGATCGGATTCGCTATAGGTTTTAACTAGTTCTTTGATGAGGTTGTATATTATTTCAAGGTCTTTCAGGTTATCGATCATCAGTGTTTCTCCGGATGCCATGATGAGCTTTGACAGCCTCTCATAGGTATCCTTGTCCATTATTACGAGAAGGCCGTCTCTCGAGTCTTTTGTTTCTTTTATTATCCTTATTCCCCGATTCATTTTACCATCTGGTCTCAGGTGTGTTCTTTCGAAGTTCTCTTCTTCCTGCTCGAGGACTGATTCCGAGACGTATTCGTCGAATAGGTCATCGTTCTCTGTGTAGATTACTGAGCCTCTCGGTGAGACTACGAGTAACGCTACATAGGGAGGTTGGCCTGATATATTGTTTGCAAGTGACTTTATGCTTTGGATTACAGCGAAGCTTTCACCGGTGTTACTCATGTCCCATGATACTAGTTCCTCGTCATCATCAATGGTATAGTATTCTGTTTCAAATACTCCGGTTGTTTCACCTGTTTTCTTTATCTTGGTAGCTAAAGTTAAGATTAGGTATACTACTGCGGAGACTCCGTATACGAGGACTTGCGTGTAATAGAGAATTACGGCTAATCCTATGGAGGATAGTAAGGCTATTACGGGGTTTTGGGGAGGTACTATTATTCCTTGGATAAGTATAATGAAGAAGGCTATTGCAACAGTTATCGAGAATGCTAGTTGGAAATGCCTGAATCCCAGCTTAGGGGTTAATCTTATCACACCTCCCCTGCATGTTAATGGGATGCTCCAAGCCTTTTATATAAACAATACTTTTACTCGAATGGTATTTCTAAAGTGCTCCCGGTTCTCGCTGGAATGTATTTCTCTGAGTAGACCTTTCTAACGTAGTTTTTGGCTTGCTCTCCACTACAATGTATTGGTGAAACGAACCTGGTGAGGCGAGTGAGGTTATCTAGAGTACCTCTACTAGGCATATGAAATCCTCCGATAACCAGGTATAGTTTTTCACCTATAATTCTCGTAGCTGCCTCCGCTAGCTTATCTACTCCCGGGTGACTGCATCCTACTAGGAGTACAGGATGTTTTTCTTGAGGGTATATTAGGAGCGCTTGTTCTAATAGGCCATATGCGGGTAAAGGCGGTGTCAAGTAAAGGCTTTCGCTTATTCTAAGCCCATCTCTGTTTACTTTGATTAGTTCGAACCCATAGTCTCTTACTTGGCTTAGCGAGTCAGCCGTAACATATAGTTCAATCCTATTATTTACCATAGCTATGTAACTTAAACCGCCGCTGTGATCCATATGCCTATGACTAAGTACTCCTATCCTAATATTACCTGGATCAATACCGAGCTTCTCCATGTTGAACTTCAATACGCTGGGTTCGGTGTCGAAGTCGAAGATAACTTCCATACCTATTGGAAGCTTAGCATGTATACTTAGCCCCCATTCATTCATCAATCCTTGTCCCGGTTCATTATCATTAATGATCGTCAGGACTAGACTAGACTTCAATTTAAACACCTCATTTTACTCTAACGAGTTCTATGGAATCATTCCAGAGCAAGGCTACACCAGCACCTCTTAAATGGTATTCGCTTGTGAAAACCGTGAAAACCGGGTGATCTAGTTCACTAATCATTATCTCTTTACCCTTCACATATTCTTCCAGCATTTCACCTTCATAGTACTTTCCATTAGCAAGCCAAAGGGCATAAGCGTCTTTTACCTCATGAGACCGTATAATGCCCTTGAGACTGTTCCTGTCGAGAAATGATTTCCACGCAAGCCTTCCATATACATATATTCCCTCTCCCCTGATATTAGGGGCAAACCAATTTACACCTCCATCTGGATCATTCCACAGGGCCTGTATTAGAATGCTAGGTATTCCCTCAGTAGTCTCAATAGCATTCTTCGCATTCTCTGCAGATGTGAATAATTCTTCAAGGCCGGCCGGTTCACCGTTTGTAGCACTGCAAATTTTACATGGGACTCCTCCGTGAATTAAATACCAGTCACCAGCTATCATTAACCAAGTTAGCTTCTGGTATAGGTTTAGGATAGCTAGGAACAGTTTAAACCCCAGATCCCCCCCGAACTTTGTATGAAGCTCGTCGAGGAACCCGTAGTATGCATTCATACGTCTAGACTCGTGGTTTCCTCTGAGGAGAAGGATTCTTTCAGGGTCATTAAGCTTCATCTCAATTAGATTGCATATAACTTCAAATCCACTATTCCCCCTGTCTGCATAGTCCCCTAGGAAAACTATTTTGCTAACATTCCTTTCTTCAGCAAATTCTATTGCTTTGGAGAGATTATCAAGTGACCCATGGATATCACCGACTATAAGGAAGCCTTTCGACAAGTCTGCCCTATCAGCCTTCAACCAAGGTGTGAACGGTATTTTCCCCATGTATTCATTTATGAGATTGCTACAATATGTCGAGTCGATTTTACGGGTAAGTTTAATCCTCATCACCTCAATAAAGCTAATCTCCCATATTTGTAATAATTACTGTTTTATAGTTATATTAAAAGAGATGTTCTTTCAAGCAAGGTTAAGTCTATTAACTATGTAGCTGGATGCATCTAATTAAATACGGTCCATCCCTTGAGTAATTACTATTAAATGATTATGTTTTCTACTGTAAGCTCAATTATCAAATTACCTGTCTTCAGATGTTAGAGATTAATTTTTACCATTAGTTAAGCATGGTACTTGAAGAAATTTCTTCACTGAAGCTAATATAACCATAGCATACTTGCTGGAAAGGTAATCTTAGTCAAATATCTCATATTCAGAATTACTTTTAGCGAATAGAATACTGATCAAGTATAGTCGAGGAATTCACCATAATGTATTTCCCAGTACAATAAAGGCACTTACATACTAAGTAAACAGGAAGGAAGCTTCTTCCTTATATATAACCACGAGTTTAAAGTTAACTATATATTCTTCATTCTGGACAAATATAAGCGTCAGTCATTTCCTATGAGGCGGTTTCTATTGAAGAAACCATTAACCATACTAACCGCGGTCCTTATCCTAGTCCTATTCACAGGATCCACTATAGCATATGCGAGTTCATCTGTGAAAACCAATCAAGCCTATATTGGAAGAACATCAGGATTTATAAATCGGCCATCAGGAGCGGGGTTCTTCATTTTAGTTGGTATGACATATACTGGGCCATTAAAAGTCCTCTATATATCTGGCAACCCGTATGATAGGGGATATGAGTATGGTTTCCTTGCTGGAGAGGAGATTTATGGACTTCTAACCTGGGCATACGTAGTGCTAAGCCATGCGCAGGGAATACCAACTAGTACTTGGAGGCAGAGACTACTTGGAGCAGCAGGATTGTATGAGAAGTATATTCCACAGGAATATATTGATGAAATGAAAGGTATGGCAGATGGCTTCAACTATTTCCAAGCAAAATATCCGGGCTTAAGCCTCGGATATAACATAACATACCTTGATATACTTATGATCAACGCATTTGTAGACTTTAGCTGTACTGGGGCGGCAATATCAGGGAACCTAACAGTAGATGGTAATGCTATAATAGGTACAACCATAGACGCTGAAGCCCTTGCACCCTACTTCATATACGTGGTGGAATCGCCTGAACCAGGCGATGGGCATAGAATAGCATACTTCACAGCTGCAGGTAGCCTCTTCCAAAACGGCTTCAACGATGTGGGCGTGGGCATGATAGAACATCATATAGAGGGTTGGGAAAATATTGTAGGTATGCCTGAAATGATAAGGGATAGATACGTTTTACAATACGCTGATAATGTATCCCAAGCTATACAGCTATTCAAAGATATATTCAACAAATACGGGTTCTCCGGCTACGGTGACGATGTGTCACTATCAGATATGAAGGGGAACATAGCTAAGGTCGAAGTAACACCATACAGCCTAGGATTCATAGTAAATCCCCACACACAGCCAACATGGCCTAAAGAAGACCCCTTCCTAAAGACCGGTAGAATGCTCGAGCCGGTGCCGTACATTAAATATTACAAGGAAGGTTATAGCAGTGTCTTAAGAGGAGACGGCTGGATTGTTAACGGTTTATACACTGTTAATGAAACAGTAATAGGAATACCTCATCATCCCTCCACTTGGCAGGAAGCCATTTCAAATGAGAGCTATAGTTGGATGTGGGAGGCACCTGAGAGATATATGATAGCCCACTACATATACGACGCACAAATACGTGGCGACAAGCTAACGTTAAAAGATGGAGTAATAATGTCCCAGCTACCACTAGTTGGTGACGCACCACACGATGATGGAGCAATCTGGATGGAACCCCAGCTAGGCTTAGCAGTTATACTGAAAGGGCAGTCCTCATTCACAAAACCAATATACCTACAGGTATTCTTCTCCGAGAAACCAGTCATACTAGGAAAGGTCTCATACGATCAACTTATGGGTATAGCATACAAGCTCAACGGCTCCCTAACCTATTTGGGCACACTAATACAAAGAATACAAGACCAAATCCACAATCAATGCCAGCAATCCGCTAACATCCAGAACGAGCTCAAACAACTCTCAGAGCAACTCAGCCAAGCCTCTCAGGAATGGGAGAAGGTTATCAGCCAGTATCATAACTTGGAAGCTGATTACCAAGCACTCATAAGCCAGGGAGAACAGGTAAACTATAATGTTCAGGAGGCCAACGCCAATATAGCCAAGGTAAACAACACTCTAAACCAGGTCAAGTCAACTGGTTCAGCAATAATAGGATACCAAGCAGTTATAATCTGCCTGCTAGTGATAATTCTTGGACTCCTAGGATACGTTGCTGTCGCGATAAGGCCTCTTACATCCTAACCTTTTTCACGGCCTATTATTCTTTTATCCTTTTTAGATCTATTGAGTAGCAATAACTACTAGCAGGAATATATTAAAGCGAAAATAACCCATCGGGTATCTTTTATTAATTAATTTACCTAAGAGATTGATAATCTGGTGTTTCTCCGTGAAAATTGCTGTTGCTACTTCGGATGGTAAGGTTGTCCATATTGGTCATTTTGGTGAGGCTAAGTTTTACCTTATATTCGATTGTAGTAGCGGGGAGCCTGTTGTCGTGGATAGGGTTGAGAATGTTTTCAGTGATATGGGCCACGAGTTAGATAGTGAGGAGGCTCGAAAGAGGAGGGGTATTCACGAGATACTAGCGGGTCTAGGGGTGTCCAGGTTGGTTGCCACTGCTATGGGTCCAGGTGGGAAGAGGTTCTTCGAGAACAGAGGTATAGGTGTAGTTATGGTTAAACCTGGGACTTCTGTGGATAATGCCGCGAGAGTTGTCTGTAAATAATTGTTTATTTTATTATAAAATAGTACTTTTCGGTTTTTAACGTTATTTAGTACTGGTTTCATACCTTACGCCTCACAACGAGGTATGTGAGGGCGATGGTTAATAACGCCAGGAAAATTATGGTAATAGGCTCTAGATAATGAACTTGATTGGGTCTTACTGTTTTTGTCTTCTGTAATGTTAATGGGTATATGATGTATACTGAGTTATTTGTGTATAGGCAGCCTGAGGCATAATCATCCAATGTAAACACCGGGCGTTTCCCTATGTATTTGGTTATTGTGGTGGCGTTGTTTCCTGTGATTATCCCTAGTGCTTTTGTTTGATTAGTGTTCGTTATCAGTGTTAGCATGTCTGATGCGTTTGTGTAGCACTTGTTTAGGAACCTGAATCCGTTGCTGCAATAACCCACGTAGTTTCCTTCCATTAATTTAACTGCTGACCTAAACAATGAAATGTTGGATAAAGTAATAACTAAAACATTACTCCTCAACAATAAGTTAGCTAAATCATCCACTTCAGTGGATGGTTCGATAACTATTGAATTATTTAGGGGGTATGAGTAGGCGTAGTCAAATAACATTACACTCTTAATTTGTTGCGCAGCTTCCCTTAATTGGGGGTAGTTACCATCATATACTATTGTCGTGTTTGTCAATGCTAAATACTTATAGAATGGCTCATAATCGCTGGGGTACCTATAATTACTTCCCAAGTAATTAAGCCATTCTCCCTCTAATTCATCGAGATCTAAACCGTAAACCTCCTTAAAGTATTTAATGCTTGGGCTCCGGCACATTAGCTTATATAACTTAAGGTACTTACTTAAACCGTAATTATTTATTAACCAGTAAGCAAAGCTCTCAATTTCTGCACGGTAAGCTAATCCCACTGCAGTTAACCCACTAAAAGCCTCCTTCAACGGTATGTCAGCATTGTGGTCAAATAGGTAAAGCACGGGTTCGTTAGGATAGCCATTCAGCTCAAGCTCGATAGCCTCTACTGGTAATGTTTTCATCATTAGGTAAAGGTTTAAACCCTCCCTGAAATTAACTGCTACGTCGTTAAAACTCGGTGAAATGTAGTTCCTTATAAAGTATAGATTAACAGCATCGGATATCTTAAGGAATAGGTAATTAAGGTTCTCATAATCTTCCGTAACATTCGTGTCGAAGACATGATATCTCAGCTTGTAAGGTACGTAAATAACCGCCACACCGTTCTTAGTGATCTCAGGGAAGTAAGACACGTAAAGAGGTTTCCCAGGCTCCCTGAAATATTCTATGGAGTATATGGTTATGTTGATGCTTACATTACCCTTAATATTAAGGATCTTAACAATCTTGGAAACCATTTCCTCTGCAAGATTATGAATCCTTGCAACATTATGCTTTAGCCAAGGGTCAGCACTAGTAGTGAGATGAATAATAACTTTTACATTGCTTTCCTGGCGAACTTCATAGGCGCTTCCTGCATGAATTACAGGTAAAAATAAACTGCTTAACAGACAAAACAAGACCAAGTAGCATGAAAATCGAATCCGCCAACACATAGTTGTACCTCCTAATGAATTAATGTTTGAATTTTATTGAAATAATTGCATATAACATACTCCCTTACCACTTGAGAGAACACCTTAAAGAACCATGTGGAAATATGGCCAGGAGGTCATCCTCACTAACTAAATTACATAGTTTAGGGTCTAGAGCAGCAGGCACTTCCCTCTCCCCCTTCATATACCTGTAGAGGGATGCCCGAGAAATCCTTAACTTCCTAGCAAAATCTACCGCAAAACCTTCTCCCACTAACTTCTTCAAGAGCTCACATCTCTGCTCTGATGTCAGGCTTCCAGGCTCACATTTCGTTGTCTCCTATTCCTCCAAATTCTAATTCTCTAGTTTGAACACAGTTATAATAAAATTATAAATAAAGTATGGGTGTGGTGGACCGGCCGGGATTTGAACCCGGGGCCTCCGCCGTGCGAGGGCGGCGCTCTTCCAGCTGAGCTACCGGCCCATCTCAATATCTCTTTTAGGTTCAACGGCTTTTTTAAGCATTCAGTGATTATGGTGTGAGGGCTTCCTTGGAACTAGGGTTTGCTTCTTTTGATGACTTCACTGGCTCCCACTAGGAATAGTATTCCTAGGATTAGTGAGACTGTTATAGATATTTCTGGTGGCAGTATGTCGTATGATCCTGTGTAAGCGTATCTTAGGGCTTCTGTCATGTAGGTTAGTGGTAGTGCTAGTGATATTGGAATTACGTAGTATGGCATTGCGGTTATTGGTATTATGATGTCTGATAGGAACATCATTGTGAATCTTACTATGTTGAATACTGTCATGACTTGAGTTGGATCTTTTACCATGAATGATAGGAGAACGCCGAAGGTTGATGATGCGAATGTGGTTATCAGTATGGTTATTGTGAGTAATAGTGTGAATACTGGTGGTTGCGGTAGGATTATCAGGGTTAGGAGTAGTACTGGGATTGCCGATATTATCCCCATTATGAAGCTGCTTAGTGATTTGCCTAGTGATATGCAGTTGTATCCTATTGGGAATAGTAGGAGTCTTTCGAAGGATCCTATTCTTCTCTCGAATACTATGGACATGGCTGACATGGAGGTGGAGCCGAAGAATAGTGCTAGTGAAATCATGCCTGGTGCTAGCCATTCTGTGAGTCCTCCCCTCCTCGTCATGAAGGCTAATGCAAAGACGAAGGGGAAGATTATTCCCCAGCTTAGGGAGCCTGGCTTTAGATAGTACTCTCTGAAATCCTTTCTAGCTATATAAACTGATTTAATAAACTCGTCGAGCATTACTGTTCACCAACGATTTTCAAAAATAACTCTTCAGCATCAGCTCCTCTCAAGTTGAGTATGCTTATCTCAAGTTGAGTAAGTTTAGCGAAATTAATTAGACCTTCGATTACCGGTATAGGATCTGAGGTTACGATTTCTATATGATCCTTCTCACTTTTTATACTCAAAGCTCCTTTAAGGTTTTCAGCTAATTCCTCTCCACTAGGGTTTCTTGGTTGAAAGGCTACTTCAACTACTTCTTTTGCACTAAATTTTCTACTGAGTTCCCCTGGTGTTCCCGAAGCAACTAATTTTCCCTTGTTTATTATGCTTATTCTATCACATATGTGGAATGCTTCATAGACATTATGTGTTGTTAGAAATATAGTTACGCCTGACTTATTCAATTCAAGTATTCTCTTCCAAACCATCCTTCTACTCATAACGTCTAGACCTGCAGTCGGTTCGTCTAGGAATAAAATTTTAGGGTTGTGAGTTAGTGCAGCAGCTATTGTAAGTCTCCTTTTAAGGCCTTTCGAGAGATCCTTGAATTTAAAGTCTTTCATACCCCAAAGTCCAAAGAATTTAAGGAGTTCCCCCGCACGTTTTAGCCTCTCGTCCTTTGGCACGCCATACATTTCAGCTGAGAAGAGGAGGTTTTGAAGGGAGGTTAGTTCAGAGTATAAATTTGATATGTCAGGGACTACACCTATTATTCTCCTAACGTCTTTGTATTCTTTAACTATGTCATAACTGTCTATTCTTGCTTTGCCTAGAGTTATTTTTGTGAGTCCGACGAGCATTCTAACAGTAGTGGTTTTACCTGCACCGTTTGGCCCTAGAAAACCAAAAATTTCATTTCTCTTGACACAGAAGGATATATGGTCAACAGCAGTAAACTGGTCATATACCTTTGTTAAATCTTTTACAGAAATAATGCAATCATCGTTGCTGCTATTCATTTTAACCCCCTGCTCATCCCTACTGTTTGACTGATCGGTTAATAATATAACGATTATATGGATTTCCTACATATCGAATTAAGAGGAAACTATCATGAATAGTATAATGCAAAAGAACCTGCTGACTCCTTTTATTAAGGAAATTAGTATTAGCTGCTAAAAAAGCAGGTAGTTGCAGTGCTACATATTATAACAAGGACAAGAGTTACTTTCTATTACTGGTGTGAATGTTTTGACGAGTCAATGCGATTTTGATGTTATCATTCTCGGGGGAGGTATTGGTGGTTATCCGGCAGCTATATCTCTTGCCCGTAAAGGGTTCAATGTAGGCCTTGTGAATGACGGATTGATCGGGGGGGAGTGTACGAATTATGGTTGCATTCCCACGAAAGCATTGATCGGATACTTCGAGTACCGGAAATGCAAGAGCCTTGTGTCTGTAGATGTTTGGAGAAATGGTATTGATTTTGCTTTGCAAGCCGCTAGCAGGAGTAGAAGTGGAATTGAGAGCGTTCTCTCTTCATATGGTGTTAGTTTTACATCAGGGAAGGGATCTTTTCTGGGAGAGAGGAACGGGTGCTATATAATTAATATAGGAGATAAAGTTTACAGTGGAGAGAAGGTGTTAATCGCAACAGGATCGTCACCAGTTATCCCCATTGTTGTTAGGGGATTGCCTAGATTGCTTGATAATAGGAATATTCTCAGCCTTAAGGATCCTCCTAAGTCTATTCTTATCCTAGGTGCTGGTGCAGTTGGTGTGGAGTATAGTAGGATATTTGCTAATGCTAGTATTCGTGTTGTTCTCGTCGAGATGTTGAAGAATGTTTTACCCGGGTTGCCTAGAGATCTTTCCAAACAAGTTCATAAGGGACTTGACGAGCTTGGTGTGGAGGTTTATACATCAACCGTACTGGATGAGGTATTGGTTATTGACGGTGATAGAGTCTGGTATAAGCTCTCTAGTGGTGAAAAAGGAGCTGTTGACTATGTTTTCAATGCCACCGGTAGGAAGCCGAATACCATGGAGCTTAAGCTGGATAATATTGATGTTGAGGTGGATGAAGGGGGTTTCATTAAAATAGATGATAAGCTACAAACCAGTGCTCCAGGAATTTATGCTGTCGGGGATGTTATCGGCCCTCCGTTGTTAGCTCATAAGGCTTATTATCAGAGTCTCGTAGCTTCAGAGAATATTGCAGGTAACGAGGTTGTATTTGATTATCCTGTACCTACGGTCGTATTCTCTCACCCCGAGATCGTTCAGGTAGGCTATACTTGGAGTGATGCGAAGAAGGAAGGGTATAACGCGGGTAGGAGGAGGGTGCCACTATCTATTTTGACAAGGAGTTTCATTGAGGGTTGGAGTAACGGTTTTGCTAGAATGGTATATGACAGGGATACAGGTAAAATCCTCGGTTTCGAGATGGCGGGCCCTTTGGCTTCAGAGCTGTCCGGGCTGGCTTCTTATTTAGTGGCTAATAGAGTTAAGGTGGAGAGTTTGCATAGAACTGTTTTCCCACATCCTACTATGGCTGAGATCTTCAGGGAGCTTGAGGAGGCTGTGAGGGGAGAGCCCATACACTATTATCTTAAACTTTAAAGTGGAACTTCTAGGTGGATCGTTTTTATATTCATTCAGGTCTCTCCTCGAAAGATCCTATGATAATATAAAACTCGGCTTAGACAAGTTGTTAATAGGAGAACAGGCCCGGGTGGATTAATGATTGATGATAGCACATCTTGCTGATATCCATTTGGGGGCTAAGCCTTATCAAATGGAGTTCAGGCGTAGGGATATATTTGAAGCCTTCTCGGAACTCGTTGACAGCATTATAAGCGAGAAGCCTGACCTTGTTGTCGTGGCGGGAGACTTCTTCGACAACCCTAGGCCTGATAATGATACATTAATCGTTGCATTAAAGGATCTCCGGAGGCTTGTTGACAAAGGTTTTCCCATAGTGTTTACCTACGGTGAACATGACTATCCTAAGGTGAGGGATAGGACTCCTGTCGAGTTACTAGCTGAATCTCTCAACGGCAACGTCTATGCACCTCCTAAGATCTCGTTCTATGAGGGTAAACCGATCATAGACCCGTTCATCTACAAGATGGACGGCCTAACTATCTACTTAACACCCTTCATTAAGGCTTCACATGAGAAGAGGAGAGATATTACTAAAGAGATAATGGCTATCTTCGAGAATGACCGAAGGAACAGGGGAGGTAAATCACTTATTGTAGCCCATCTCGCTTTCGAAACAGACTTTCCATTTGGAGCCATACTAAGCTCACCAGCACTACTGCCGAAAGCGGATTACGCCGCGATGGGCCATATTCATATACCCTCAATATGCCTTGAAGATTGCTTAGACCATGGTGTGACTCCCTATGCTTACCCCGGGAGTTTAGAGGCTCTCAGAAAAGACGAGATAATTGAAAAAGGTCGTGGCTATTACCTTGTTGACCTATCTGGTGATGAACCAGTTATACACCGTGTAATTATTAGAAATATTAGACCTCAGTATATTATCGAGTCTACGCCTCAGAGGCTGATGAACGATATAGGTATCCTTAAACTCAAATACAGTGATACTTGGATGAAAGAGCCTCTCATACACGTTGAGTTGACAGTACCAAGGGAAATGAGGATCACGGGCAGATCCCTCAACCAGCTAATAGAATCGATTAAAGCAAAGTATGGAATCCACATTAGAGTTTGGTATAAGAGAATCGAGGATGAAAGCCGTGATAGAACAGGGAGTTCTACACTGGACGTTAAGAGTATGGTTGCACGCCTAATAGACCCCTCTGGGAAGAAAGATAAAGGTAAACTCTTGGAAGCTGCGAGTATAATTCTAGAATTGAAGGATGCTTTGCTCACCGGAACGGATGAGGATCTAGAAAACATTCTGGCCAAACTTTCTGGGTATAAAAACGTCCTCCTAGAACAGGAGAAGATTCCTAAGACATTGGATCGTTTCTGGTGAATGGTAATGAGGAAAAGAAGCTTGCTCTTGGACTCTTTGGAGTTGAAGGATTTCCTCAGCCATGAGGATACAAGGATTACTTTCGAGAAGGGAATACATGTTCTCGCCGGGGAGAATGGCGCAGGTAAAAGCAGTATAGTTGATGCATTGTTTCTCCTTCTAGCCCAGCCTCAACAACCTAGGAGCATAAGGGGAGGCCGTAAAACAGATTTGATAAGGAGATCCACGGATAAGACAGTGGTTACTGGAGAGTTTACTGATGAGGTGACTGGAGATAAATTTAAGATTAGGGCAGTTATTTCAAAGCATACTAGTGAAGCTTATGTCTTCAAGAACAAACAGGTAGTGGCTTCTGGTGTAACAGCTGTTAGAGATTATCTCAGGAAGGAATTCTATCCGGAAGGACTGGATCCCGAGAATATGTTGGCCAACACTACGATTATTAGACAAGGCGGACTTGCAAATATACTTGACATGATCTCAGGAGGCCGTGTAAGGACAAGGAAGGAGTATTTCCAGGAGCTTCTTGGATTAAATGAGTATGAGAAAGCTGTGGATAAACTCAAAAATAAGGGGATAACCATCCCATTAGATCCTCCTTACAATAAAACCTTCTATCCCACAGAGTCGAGAGAAAATGGTTTAGAAGCAGTTAACAGAGATATTATGAGGACGAAACAAGACCTTGATAAAATTATAGTCAATATAAAATTCGGGGAGGATCAAGTAAAGCAACTCTCAAATAAGATAAATAAGTTAGAGGCACGTAAAAATGATATACTCATCAGACTTAGGGAACTTGAGGAAAAAAGAGATCAGCTTAAAATTAAGAGGACGCTAATGGAGGTTAGGGAAAAGACTCTCGAAGAAATCGTGAATGGAATTAGGAAGCTAGAGGATGAAAAGCAGGAAATAAAAAAGAAAATAGCTGAACTCGAGATACCTGAGGACATAGGAAGCCTATACAATAAAGTTCTGATACCATTACAAGAAACTGAATACAAAATCAGGGAACTAGAACCTGGCATCTCGCAATTAGAAGAGAAGCTAAATGAAGCCAAAAAAGCCCTGGAAGAGAAGGGAAAAGCAGAGGAATACGAAGCGGTTCGGAGCGAGATCGATAGATTGAATAGGGAGATAATGGAACTCGAACATGATATTGTATTATATCGAGATAGCCTCAAAAAGCTCGATGAGTGGAAGAAGAAAGAAGAGGGGTTCCTAGCGGAACTGGAAACGGAAGGGGTTCCTTCGGAAACAGTGGAAAATGCGATAAAGGATTTACAGAGTATAATAAACGGAACTAAGGTGAAGCAGAACAAGGTAAACGAGAGGTTACGAGAGCTTGAAATAGAGGAAGAGTCTATCAAAGCAAAAACTAAAGAATTGAAGGAGAAACTTGACCTAATCTCTTCCGGAACAAGTAATAGGTGCCCATTATGTGGCCACGAGTTATCCACCGGAGAAATGAGTGATTTGGGGGAGAAGCTATCCAAGCAATTAGAGGATCTTGAACAGAGGACTAGTCAAATAGAGCCTGAGATTAATAGACTGAGAAGGGAAAGAGAAACCATTGAGCAGGAGTTAGTAGCATTCCAGGAATTGTATATGAAAGCTCAAAGTCTAAACTTCTCTAAACCAGTGGTTCCAGACGGTCTAGTTGGGCAAATAACGAAGATGGAAAACGAGAAGAAAATAATGGAACTATCTTTTTCGCAGCTCGAAGAAAAGAAAAAAGAACTTGAACCAACCTGGCAGGCTTTCCATGCTATAAGGAGAAAATACGGTAATTTGGAAGCCGCCAAACAACAAATCGAACAAGAGCTAGCTGAGAAGAGAAGGGACCTTAATATTCTAACAGATAAAAGGTTATCGCTAACGAAAAAAGCTCATGAATATGCTTGGAAATGGAGTTTACCTGAAGACTTAACTAAACTTGTACCTCTTGTTAAAGAGTTGCTGGAAAAGGAGAAGGAAAAACTAATGCTTCAAGCGAGGTTATCTGAGATTGAATCTAGTATAAGTGAGAAGAAGGAGAAAAAGAGGGAAATAAGGAGGGAGATTGAGAACCTTGAAAAAGAAATAGCTGTACTCAAAGAAGAATCAAAGGAATACGATAAACTGAGGCAGGACGAGGAGAATATAGAAGGGGAGCTAATTAACCTAGCTCAGCATAAAGGAAGACTCGAAGGCGAGCTTAAAAAGCTGAAGGAAACTCGAGGCATGCTATCCGATTACATGTACGAATTAAGGCAGGTGTCTAGAAAACTGCAAATTCTATACAAGATTCGGAAGATCCTAGAAGAGCTTCCATCCCTAATTCTATACGAGACCTTGAAGAGGCTGGAATCCCAGATGACTGAGATTATTAGAACATTTAACTTGACATATACAGGAGTTTCAGTAGACCCTGAAACACTAGAATTTAAGGTATTAGATCCGACTGGAGCTGAAGTGAGCATATCCCAGTTAAGCGGAGGCGAGCAGACAGCGATTTCCTTAGCTTTTGTTGTAGGGTTGAACAAAGTTTTGGGCGGTATTATGGGGTTCCTAGTTTTGGATGAGCCTACAACCCATTTAGACCCGGAAAGAAGGAAATCCCTAGTCGAAATCATAGAGAATGCTGTTGCAGGAATAACTGGTGTGAGGCAACTGGTTCTGGTCACACACCATGAGGAAGTAAAGGATGCAGCTGACGTGCTCTGTAACGTGTACAAGGCGAATGGATCAAGTAAAGTTGAGTGTGAGTAGGGATGACGGTGTATCCTTCTGATTTCTATGCGAAAATAAGTGTGAAGAGGGGATTGCTAGAAAAGCTTGCTTACACCCAGTTCATGGAATCTATGAAACTAGATAGTTATAGGAAGACTATCGATAAGCCTGTGAAGCCTATACAGCAAGCTGCTACTGATGGAGGGCTCGGAGTAAAGAGGCTTGCTGCTTTCACCGTCTATATGGTCAGAGGATATAGTGTAGCGTACAAATCTAACAATATGGGTGATAACGTTCCATTAGGAGAGGCTGTATACGCTGATCTAGGTGTACTTATACCGCCTTCTAGAGAAGAAACTAGGATATCTATCTACCGTGATACAGCTGAGCTATGGAGTGCTTTAAAAATATTGGACGCTATGGATGCAGGTGGTATATACCTTGGAGATGGCAGTATTGTCAGCCTCATAGTTGAACCAGTAGTTTATAGAATGCTGAGGAGTGCTGAGAGACATCCTATCAAATGCATAAATGAGAGGGTTAATCTAAATGTTCTGGAATCCGAGTCTTTGAAGGAGCCATTAGCGTCGAGGAGATTATTAGATGTTGACGAGGCTTCAGCTGTTGGGGAAGGTGGGATCCTGCTTTTAACTGGTGACAGGGAACTTCGTGACTGTGCTCTTTACCTTGAATTCTTGGAGAAAACTCTTCTTCTCAGAAGGTTACTAGAGAAGGCTTGGGAGAAGAATATTGCACCCATATTCATATCTAAGTCAAGTAGAACAAGTTTCCTATACAACCATGATCTATATAGTGATGTATTTCTAGTACAACTAGTAGATCCCATGGAGCCAGGATATTTCTATAACCCTGAAAGGGTGAGTGTTTCGGGGGACATTGAAGGACATCTATGGAGGCTATTAGAGAAAGGGACTATCAGTAGCCTCGACTTATTCCCAGGGAATGTTCTGGGACTAGCAGAGTTCTACGGTAAATTGAACGTGCTGAGATTCTATGCTAGATTAGCAAGAGATTCTCCCGTCCTAAGAGTGGAAATACCTTTCTCATCAGGCGAGCTTGAGGGAATGAGTAAAAAGGAGTTGTCAAAGAACATGGAGTTTACTATTGCCAGTGTAACAAGAGAATTGGCGGGGCTCGAGTTAACAGATGGTTATCCCATGATTCTAAAAATTGTGCATGAGAGAAGTAAGATTTCCGCCATAGAGGCAGATATATTATTCAACTCTTTAGGTCTCCAAGCTAGACACGGATCCCGTGAGGTGCTCGGAGAATGAGTGATATTAAACTGGAACCCATTGGGGTAATAGTCGGGGAGAGCAGTCCCCTTCAAAGTATCGTGTTATTTGACCCGGACTATGTTATCAAACCTAGGGTGGGAATGTATATTACCACCGAGACGGAGGAAGGAGTCATTCTTGGTATAGTTGAAAGCATAAGGGCCGGTAACCCTCTTCTCCCAGGAGATATGGCGGACGTCAATGACGCCCGTAAGATGAGTAGGTTTAGAGATCTTCCAGGTAAGAAGTATTTGAGAGGATTAGTTCAGTGGCTTTCCCTACTGAAAGCTCTTGAGAAAGGGGAGGTAAGAGCACCTAGTCTCCCACCTATCCCATCCAGCGATGTTTATCCGGCATCACGTGAAAGCCTTGCAACAATATTTGGTCCAGAAGGGAGGAAATGGATAAGAATCGGACGATTGTTATCTGACGAAACTGTCCCATTTAAGATAAACGCAGATCAGCTAGCAAGACACCTGGCTATACTTGCGGTTACTGGCGGGGGTAAAAGCAATACTGTATGCATTCTAACCAAGAGGATAGTAGAAGAACTCGGAGGGACAGCAGTTATATTCGACATGCACGGCGAATATTCTAGCATGGATTTACCTGGTGTAATTAATGTCCAGAACCCTCAGATAAACCCTGTCAACCTAACGTTCGAGGAGCTTAGAACACTTGCAAGGCTACCTGAAAACGCTCATAATCAGGAGAGAATACTCAGGGAGGCCTGGGAGAAAGTTAATGAGATTAGATTAGAGAAGAAGATTTCTGCAAGGGAAATAATGGATCTATTAAAGAACACTGTCAAGTCAACAATTGAACAAAAGAATGACTCTACAACAAAAGGTGCTGCTAGAGGGGTTCTGAATAGACTGGATGATATAACCTATTACTATGGGGATATACTCGATGGGTTCGCTCCGACTGAACTAGAAGAATTCATCGTGCCGTCGAAACTCAATGTAGTGGACCTATCAAGCGTTGATGAGAGAGCTGCTGATGCTGTAGTTGCACATTACTTAAGGAGACTTCTTAGAGCTAGGAAAGAGTATATTCGTAAGAAGGGAGCTAGCGGCTATCCCGTCCCGGTTATAGCTTTCATAGAAGAGGCTCATATACTTGTACCGTCAAATGGCTACACATTGACGAAGTACTGGGCTTCAAGAATAGCACGCGAAGGAAGGAAATTCCAGCTTGGAATAACCCTAGTAAGCCAGAGGCCTAAGAATGTTGATTCAGAAGTCCTAAGCCAAACTAACAATAAGGTCATTCTAAGGATAGTAGAGCCCACTGATATGAGTTATGTGCAGAGATCAACAGAGCAGATGTCTGACAATATAAAGGATCTACTTCCCGGGTTGAATCCTGGTGAGGCTGTGGTCGTCGGTATGATGGCGAGGCTCCCTGCGATTGTCAAAGTTGACTTATGCGATGTTAAGAGGGCAGGAAGCGATGTCAGCTTATCTGATTTATGGATGATCCATAATATAGCTAAGAACAGTTCACGCGATGTTAGCGATGTAATGTAGCCTAAAAACACGTATGGGTATATTTGAGTTAGAGGAGGTCAGCACCGGTGGAGGCCGCCCATTCCCTCCTCAGCAGAAGGGTGGCCTATGTGCAATTTGCATCATCCCAGGATATATTGATGGATGTCTGGAGGTTTTAATGCATAATACATGCTAGTCATAAGTGCTTCAATAAACGCCTTCCTAGGCTCCCATGTTATACAGAGGAACAAACCATAGGATAACGTGAACACGTCTCCACACCCTACTCCGGGTGAAGGGGAGGTTTCTTTCGGCCTTGCCCTCAGCCGCGGGTTTCCATTGGAATCCAATAATACTGCACCATCCGGTCCTAGCGTATATAGTAGACTATGCCTGGATATCCCTGCTATCTCATCCAATAAAGCATCAAATTCACGTTGTGATATGTCATCCGAGGATAAGTGAATGACATCTACAATTTTCCGCGGAAATACGCTTGCAAGCTCTTCTGAGGTCATCACTCTAAGATAGCCTTGAAGGTCAAGTATCGACCATTGAGCTCTACTCGACAATTCTTTAAGCGTTTCTATAGGTAGCTCTCCGTATACAGGGCTGATTATAAGGAGAGCAGGATCTAGATTCTTTACTTTCTCTAAAGCCTCAAAACCTATTTCTTGAGGGGGATGTTTGAAAAAGACTTTCCTCTTTCCGCTAGTGTAATCTAGAACAATTCTCGCTGTAGGATTACTTGTTTCGATAAAAACAGGATTTCCTCCCCGCTCCCTTATAGCCTTATAAAATTCCTCCCCGCCTTTAGTGTTGATATGACTGACAATATCTAACCTAGACAACCTATAGGCCTTAGAGACCCATGACATATGATACCCCGGGCCTCCTAACCTGAGTTCTCTGCCTTCACTCGTTACTATTTCATCGATCGTCAGCGTAGATATAACCAACGGTTTACAGGGAGCGAACACGTCATATTCATCGCCCACATTTCTCACCCCTTGGCTCAACATGCACTGTGAGCTGTGAATAGTATTTACACCCTATTTCCTCTATTTTATCTGCCAAGTCATGTGCCTCAACAATAGAGTACTTTTCTGGGACCCTAACAACTATATCGCCTTGATATCTCCCCGGGTAAACCTCCCTTATTCTCAGCGATGCTACCTCCACTTTTAAGGCATCTTCAATTTCCTTGATGATTGATTCTATAAGGCGGCTACTAGGAGCAGTATCTGAGGTAAGCCTGATGTATTTCCCAGCATTCTCCAAGATCTCGTAAAATATGAATCCTAGGATAATTAAACCTCCAATATAATCGAATATGGGAGATGATGCGAGTGAGAGTGATATCATGGCAATAGCTACGAGGCTTTCAAGTATCTCACTTATAGTGAAGAGACCATATACTTGCAGCGGATCTTCCATCTTCCTAAGAATATATGGAAGCGGAGAATAGAATATTAATCCTGCAACAGCAGAGTAGAGTGCTCCTCTCATTAGGCCCTGACCGGGTCTATGGTGAATAAGCTCCATCGTTGATACTCCCGCTATGAAGCTATAGGTTAGTATAACTATGAATGAGCCGGCTAGACTTAACCGCAGATGGCCGTAAGGGTGTTTTTCATCCGGCCCCTTGCTTGTATATTGACTGTAATATATAGCAGCTCCTAGAGCTACTAGGTTAGCTGTACAAGTAAATGCATCAACCATGAGTGTTATGGAACCATATAGTATCCAGCCTACGCTCTTCGCTACCGTTCCCAAAACAGCTAGAACTGCGACTGTACCTAGTTTTAACACAGTTCTAGTCAAACCATACACCTTTAACGAATCATATGTATCCATGAGAGAATACTTTCCACAGCATCCTCGCCTGCCTTACCTTCTATCTCTATTCCTACAACATTATTTCCAGGCTGATACTTTCCTCCTGCAGTGAAACCCTCTGATCTAGCATATTTGATCAAGTCAATCAGCTTAGGCTCCTCCCGCTCAGTTCTAATGTAAACATATGTTCTATCTAGAGGCTTCCAGTGATATGAAACCATAATGATCTTGTTCCTATAAATGTTGGCTAACTTCCTAGCTATAGCAGAAACATGCCTACCTTTACCCTCAAGCCTGAACAATCTAACACCAGCAATATCAGACCCGTTCTCCAATGCTTTCTGTATTAATGAATTATACTCTTCTTCAACCTGTACACGAAGTATTGAAAGCAGTCCATCCTCTAATAGAATACGGCAAGGATCAGTATCATAATCACCCATTCTAGAGGCGAGATGCTCTAGTATATCCCTTCTTCCCATAATGTCTGCAGCCATAATTTGAGCCACACATTCAGTGATAAGACTATAGTCCTTTAAGTGGTCTAGTTTTGCTTCAACCATATATTTCTGGTACACCCTGCTGGCTCTAGCTTTCTCTCTTATGTCACCAACTATACTCAGTGCCACCACAAGAGGCTTGTACATACCGGTCAAACTTGCTATAACATGCGCGGCACTAGGCCAAAACCCCCTTGGATCTCCATTGCTAGCAGGGTTAAACCATAGGATAAACGGTTTCATAGGAGGCTCTAACTGGTAGTGATGATCTATTACAATGATGAGTTTCTGCAGCTTGGCCCATAGAAGGTCGAGTGATCCACCAGGTAGGTTATAATCTACTATGGCTATAGCTCCTGATTTACCACATCTCCTCTTGATTTCCTCTATTACTCTTCCATCAACCCTATAGGTATACGGTGGAACATAATAACCGGCAACGGTCTTTGATACTAACGAAAGAGTAGCAGCTGAAGCAACGCCGTCAGCATCCCAATGGTGAACTATGCATAAAGTTTTAGACCCTATTACCTGTAATATTTTCCTAGCAGTCGCCCTCAAATCACTTGCACTCAAACCTAACCCCTCTATAACACCCATTAACCTCTAACATTAAAATATAGTGAATAGTGAAATCAAATCACAGAGGGATAATATAGAGTTGCCTGAAGTTTACGGAGCAATAAAAAACTCGGTGATCATAGGGGGCTATACTGTTCATGTGGATGACTATGGTAAGAATTTAAAGAAATACCAAAGACTAACAAGCACCGGTGAAGCAGTTTCCACAGCAGTGCTACCTGGAGACTCTGTATTATTGGCGGAGCCTTCCATGCCCATCTTCCTGCCTTTCCAGTATGAAAGTGAGGCATTACTGATAAGGCTTTCGGAGCCAGTATATGTTACTCCAAACTATACTTCAGTATTCTATTTAGAAGCTCCGTTTGACGTTGTAGTTTACGACGAGGACGGCGAGATCATAGATATATTCACAGTAGAGGATCCTAAGTACGGTCTTTATGGAGATCCGAATAATGGTGTCGTGTGCAGATATGGGAAATCAGGTGTCTACGTATCTGAGGAAGAAATACCTAGGGGGAAAGCAGTTTTACCCGTTAAAGTTAGAAACTCGTTTCATACGACTCTAAAGATAACATTAATCGTAGTTCCCTATAGACTGCTTAAAGCATACTATACCAAGGAAGGGAAGATTTACTATTCCATTGCTAAAATAGAATTAGAGGATAAGAATAGAGCAGTAGTTTACGCTTCCAAGGAACCTCCGCTCAAAGGTCTAAGGCAATCGAGAATAGATCCCTTCAGGAGAAAGGGGATATTTATACCAACTGAGGTTGGGAGGTTTGAGTTAGAATGGGGGTTCTCGTTACCCTTAACCAGGCTTTCACCGCAATCGTAAAGGAGTTTAAAGGATCACTAGGTAATTTAAATGCAGCTGATATAATAGCTGCAAGTATAGTCATAATATTATCATATGTAATAGCAGTTGTTTCTAAGAAGCTAGTAGAGAAACCTCTGAGAAAAGTTGCCCCCCAAGATATCGCGACTCTAGTATCGAGAGTAGTATATTATACTGTCTTATTCTTCGGGTTACTATCGGTCCTAGCACTATTTAATATAAGCCTCTCCGGCCTGTTAGTGGCTGGCGGGATAGCAGGTATCGTAATAGGATTCGCTAGCCAAACGGTCTTCTCAAACTTCCTCAGCGGCTTGTTCATTTATTTCGATAAACCCTTCAAAATCGGAGACGCTATAGAAATAGGAGGGGAGAGCGGTATAGTCACGGACATAAACGTGTTTAGCACAAGAATCAGGAGATGGGATGGAGTTCATATAAGAATACCGAACGAAGATATATTCAAGTCACAGATAAAGAACCTCATTCAAAATAAGGTTAGAAGGGTTGATTATACTATTGGAATAAGCTATCAGGACGACCCGGAAAAAGCTAGGGCAATAATTGGTGAGCACCTTGAAAAGCATCCACTAGTATTAGCGGAGCCTCTTCCAACAGTGTTTCTCAGCGAACTGGGTGATAGTGCTCTAGTTATCCAAGTACGCTTCTGGACGCTGACGAAATACTGGTTTCAGGCAAAGACAAGTATACTAGAAGAATTATACAAGAAGCTAACGGATAATGGTATAACGATACCCTTCCCACAGCAAACCATTTGGTTTGCTAATACGCTTGAGCATCATAACACTAGTATTGAACCTGGAAAACATAAGTAATAAAAGCCCTCGCAGTTTTCGAATTTAAAACATGTATATATACGATGAAAAGCCTAGGATTGAATAATTGTACGTATACCAGAAAGGTGTACTGGTAGTGTGGGGGAACCTTAGCGATCAGATAGTGAGTTATTACTGGGTAATGTCAGCTCTACAAGGACAGCCTTGGGTGCCATTCGTCCCAAGCAATCCGGATATAGTTAGAGAGGCCTTCAGGCATATCAGGCTTGGAAAGGATGACGTGTTCTACGACCTAGGATGCGGCGATGGTAGAATTGCTGTACTAGCAGCAAGCGAGTTCAATGTGAGGAGATCAGTTTGTGTCGAGAAAAACCCTAAACTGGCTGAGAAGGCATTATCAACAGTCAAAGAGGAAAGACTTGACGGAAAGGTTATCGTAATCAATAGAGACATGTTTCAGATCCCAATAAGCGATGCAACAGTTGTTTATATGTATTTACTTACAAGTGTTAATGAAATGCTTCGATCGAAGCTGGAAAGAGAGCTTATACAGGGAACTAAAGTACTTACCCTAGACTTCAAGATTCCAGGATGGACGCCCTATAGGACGCTAGGTACAGGAAAAGGCTGGCAGAAAACTATCTACATTTACGTGAAGGGAGTATCAAACATTGTAACAAGACAAATATAGCTTGGTGTACTTAATGTCTTCTAAAATTCCCCGAATAATTATTCTCTTCGGCTTAGTGTCATTATTCGCTGACATGACGTATGAAGGAGGTAGGAGCGTCCTAGGGCCTTATATGGACTACTTCAAAGCAACAGGTACAATTGTAGGAGCTTTATCTATAGGAGAACTCTTAATGCATCTCTCCAAAGGGCTAGGTGGCTATCTAGCAGATAGGGCAGGATCTATCAGAGCCAGATGGACAATAATATTCGCAGGATATGGACTAAACCTTATATCCATGCCGCTTTTGGCATTTGCCGGAAACTGGATACAGGTATTCATACTAGTTTTAGCCGAACGAATCGGGAAGGGCCTTAGAACTCCGGTTAGAGACGCTATTCTGGCAGAGGCTTCAGTTACTTATGGAAGAGGGAAAGCGTTTGGTATCCACGAAGCACTTGACCAGGTAGGAGCAGTGATAGGCCCGTTTTACTTCGGGCTCTCTATGATGACTGGTCATACATACAGGACTGGTTTTCTGGCATTGTCAATACCAGCGACGGTATCACTTTTATTACTAGGATATACATACATATGGAGTAAATCCAACCGTACCATCCTCAAATCCGGAGGCTACCAGAATATTGGCTTACATTTCAGCCTTTCTTCCTATATCCTGGTAGCAAGTCTTCTTTCTATAGGTATAGTTCAATGGGCCCTTCTCTCCTTCGTTTTATCAAGGGGAGGAGTAGATGTTTCAACAATCGCATATGGCTATGCCGTAGCAATGGGTATAGATGCATTATCTGCCCTCGGCGCAGGCTTTATCTACAGTAAGGTCGGGTTAAAAACACTATGGATCGTCCCGTTATTTTCTGTACTTGCAACCCTGCCATTCATCTCCCCCGGATCCGTATGGTTAATTGTAACAGGCATAGTTTCATGGGGTATAGTCATGGGTTTAGAGGAATCAGTATTCCGTGCTGCATTGGGGGATATTGCATCAAAATCAGATTTAGCCGGCGCCTACGGCGCTTATGGGTTATCCGTGGGTTTAGCTGGATTCTTAGGCAACTTATTCATGGGTTATCTAGCAGATACCAATCCCCTGATGATTCCATTATTTGTAGGTGTAATCGAACTAGTAGCGTTAACGGCCTTATTCACGCTTCCAAGAAGAGGATCCACTCAACTCTAGTCTCTTTATCTCAGTATATGAGAGGAACTCTAGTCCTTCCAAAGAGTCGAGAGCGTGATATAGGCTCTTCTCACTATAGGCTACTGCACCGTGCCCCACTAGTATACCTGTTTTACATCCAGTCTCAACTAATCTTTTAGCTGTGACCTCGGCAAGCTCCGTACTTCCACTCGGCAGCCTAGGGATGAAGGCAACACATTCACCGACAGTGTATTTCGACTCAACATACTTCAACGGATCGAGGGGTAAACTCAACTCCCCTGCCAAAACGGCGTGAGGAAGGTGGGCGTGGAGGACGGCCTTTGCTTTTAGAATCTTTTTATAGATGTGTAAATGCATTCTGTACTCACTGGAAGGTTTCCCAGAAATCGCCTCTCCCTTGAGGCTTACTACAGCAATATCACGGGGATCGAGTAGGTTTTTTGGAACAGCACTAGGAGAAATATACATCATCCCACGGGATCTATCTACTATACTAGCATTACCTCCCATTATATTAATCAAGCCCCTCTCATAGAGGAGTTTCATCACCTCAACGATTTCTTTTCTCGGGCCAATATCCATGGACAAAGTTTTTCCCTACTTTTCTATATAACAGGATTAAACTAAGTATTTAACCTAGATAATAGTAGAACATTTGCATGTACAAATCAAACTGGATCGTTAAGACAGGGTGAAACAAGTGCCTCTAACATACAATCAACTCGTGGATTTCTTCTACAATTTAATACTGACTGGAGCAACAAGAATGCCTTTAGACGTTTATACAGCTCTCAAGAAGGCATATGACGAAGAAGAGAACCCTGTAGCCAAAAAGCAGTTTGAGGCTATCTTGAAAAACATTGATCTTGCAGCGAGAATGACTAGACCAATATGTCAAGACACAGGGACACCATACTTTTTCATAGAGGTTGGAGAGGAGTTCCCATTAAAGACTAAGATAAAACAAGCAGCAGAAGAAGCTCTTGCAAAACTGACTAAACAAGGATACCTCAGACCGAACAGCGTTGACCCATTTTACTTCAAGAACCCTGGAAACAATGCTGGGAGGCATATTCCATGGTATCACTTCGAAATAACTGATGGAGAGAAACTTGACGTCTGGTACTTAGCTAAAGGCGGCGGCAGCGAGGCTCCTAGTACGCTAGTCATGAGCACTCCACTCAAAGGATTTGAGAACTTGAAGAAAACCGTTGTAGAAACGATAGCTAAGTATGGTGCAATGCCTTGTCCTCCTGTAATCGTTGGAGTAGCGGTAGCAGCGGGTGCCGACATAGCTTTAGCGCTTGCAAAAAAGACATTATTACGGGATACGCTGGCAAGGAACCCTGATCCGAAGCTAGCCAAACTAGAGGAGGCTCTACTCAAAGCTGTCAACGAGCTTGAAATAGGGCCTCATGGTTTTGGAGGGAAAACAACAGCTTTAAACGTCCACGTAGACTATGCCTTCAGGCACCCAGCGACATTCGCTATCGCAGTAATAACAGGATGCTGGGCGACAAGGAAGAGCCACGGAGTCATAGATTCCACAGGAGAATGGGGAATAACTTCAAAGCATTACGAACCCGAGGAGGGGTGACAGGTATGAATGAATCTAAAATATATCATTTGAGGACTCCCCTAAAAGACGAAGATATGGAGCAACTTAAACTTGGGGACATAGTATACCTTTCCGGGACAGTGTTCACAGCAAGAGACGAGGCTCACGCAAAGATATTGGAGGTAATAGAGAAGGGAGAACAGTTACCAATGGATTTCAAGGGACTAGCACTATACCATTGCGGACCGGTTGTAAGAGAGAAAGACGGTGGATACGAGATAGTTGCAGCAGGCCCAACTACGAGTATGAGAATGGAAAGCGTTGAAGCAGAGTTCATAGAAAAAACAGGTATTAAAATGGTTATCGGAAAAGGTGGAATGGGCCCCCAGACGGCAGAGGCTATGAGAAAGTACAAGGCAGTATATGCTACATTCACGGGAGGTGCAGCAGTTCTAGCAGCAGCTGCCGTAAAGAGAGTTATCAATGTTTACTGGCTAGAGGAACTCGGCATACCGGAGGCTGTTTGGGTATTAGAGGTAGACGAGTTCGGCCCGCTGGTCGTCACTATAGACTCGACTGGTAAGAATTATTATGAGGAAAAGCTCACAGAAGCAAGGGAGAAAGCTCAGAATGAAATAATACCTAGCCTCCTAAGGGAGAATATTCCATAGGGAGGGCGAGGAACCATTATTCTTTTTTACAAGTTCAAACCTTATCTATTCAATCAATATCCCCGTATATGTGCGGGGAGACCGTGCGCGGTTAGAATAGACTAAGAGTGTGATGGTGAAAATCAATTGCCGGTCGAAACGATAACGCATGATGTACTGATCCTTGGATCAGGTATAGCCGGCCTTAGAGCCGCGGTCGAGATAAAAAGGCAATACAGTGAAAAGGTTGATGTCGGAATAATTAGTAAAATGCAATTAATGAGAAGCCACAGCGTTTCAGCTGAAGGAGGTACTGCCGCAGTCTTATATCCGCAGGAAGGAGATAGCTTTGCATTACATGCTTGGGATACTGTTAAAGGTAGTGACTTTCTGGCAGACCAAGAGGCTGTATGGAATTTTGTAAAGCAAATGCCTGAGGAAGTATATCTGCTCGACCACTGGGGTCTCCCATGGAACAGGAGACCTGACGGCAGAATAAACCAGAGACCCTTCGGAGGACACAGCTACCCAAGAGCAGTCTTCGCAGCAGACAAGACAGGTTTCTATGAAATGCAGACACTATACAATAAACTTCTACAATATGAAGGCTGGGAAAGATACGACGAATGGTTTGCAACTAACATAGCAATGGAGAATGGAGAATACAAAGGACTATTCGCCCTCAACCTCAGAGACGGTAAGCTCTACTTCTTCCGGAGCAAAGCACTCATCATAGCTACAGGAGGAGCAGGAAGACTATTCAACTTCACAACATACGCCCACACAGTAACGGGAGACGGTTATGCAATGGCCTTTAGAGCAGGAATGGCTCTAAAAGACAATGAATTCTTCCAGTTCCACCCAACGGGACTCGTGCCAAACGGCATATTAATAACGGAAGGTGCGAGGGGAGAGGGGGGATACCTCTTAAACAATAAAGGAGAAAGATTCATGAAGAAGTACGCACCTAACTATATGGAACTGGCTCCGAGAGACGTTGTAAGCAGGTCAATGTGGAGTGAGATACTAGAGGGAAGAGGATTCCTCCACGAGCAGAGTGGACTGGAATACATACAACTAGACCTCAGGCATATAGGCGAAGATAGATTGAATGAGAGGCTACCTGCTGTAAGGGAAATAGCCATCCGTTACATAGGAGTAGATCCAGCTGAGGAACCTATACCGGTAAGACCGGTAGCTCACTACAGTATGGGTGGTATAAATAGTAATATGTATGCTATGGCTTTAGATGCTGAGGGCAAGTGGATCAAGGGGATTTGGGTAGCTGGAGAAGCCGGTTGTATGAGTATGCATGGAGCCAATAGGCTTGGAACAAACAGTACGGCAGAATGTTTGGTTACAGGTAAAATGTCTGGATTTCTAGCAGGTAAATATGTTTTGGAGGGAGCTCAATTGCCTGGAATGCCTTCAGAAGATAGAATTAAGAAAGAGGAGAAGTGGATTTACGATGAAATGCTAAAGAAGGAGAGTGGAGAGTCGCTTTATACAATAAGGAACGAGCTTAAGGCAACAATGGGTAAGAACTTCTATATATTTAGGAATGAAGAAGACATGAAGAAAGGATTAGCAAAGATACTTGAACTAAGGAAAAGGATGAGGGATATCTATCCATTCGATAAAAGCAGAGTTTACAACACTGACTTAGTAGCAGCCATTGAAACACAGGATCTTCTTGATGGTGCTCTAGTGGTTGCTAAGGGAGCCCTTGCCAGACAGGAGAGTAGAGGAGCACACTTCAGACTAGACTTCCCTAAGAGAGACGATGAAAACTGGTTGAAACACACAATAGCAGTCAGATATGGAGAAGATGATGTTCAATTGACTTATACTCCGGTCGAAATTACGACCTGGAAGCCTGTAGAGAGGAAGTATTGAGGTGGTATCCATGAGTGGGGATAACTCGAAAAAGAATCTTCCAGGCCTTCTTCAGGCTAGTTTAAACCCTTGGCTTATTAAAGTGAAGGATCATCCTGAGAGGCTAGCCTTCATACTTCATAGGGTAACTGGTGTAGTAATAATACTGTATCTTATAGCGCATGTGTATGTTACAAACACCCCTACTAGAGTAGGCTGGGATGCATGGACGCAGGTTATGGTGCAATTCGGGAATAACATATGGAATAAAATAGGGGAATGGATAATAGCTGGATGCGTAATATTCCACGGATTAAACGGTATCAGATTGTTACTCGTTGAATTCTTCGGAATAGGAGTTGGTAGGCCGGTGCATCCTAAGCCTCCATATAGACCTGTTAGCTTATACGCGGGCCAGAGGCTCATGTTATTGATAGTTTTCGGCCTAGCTATAATTGGATGGGTCTGGGCAGGCCTCATAATATTCGGGTGATAAAAATGGGTAAAGCGTCAAATATCCAGATATGGCAATATCTGACTGCAATACTACTTATCTTCTTCCTAGGCTTCCACTTAGCAGAGAGGATACCACAGATAACAGGAATGAGTTACCATCAGAGCTTGGATGCGGAGAACGCTTATCATAGTTTCAGTAGCTATGGATGGGTCCTCTGGATTCTGGCCGCTATAGCATTATTCCATGGATTAAACGGGTTAAGGGGGATATTCCTCGAATGGAGGCAGGGAAAAACGTATACATTGACTGTCAATGCTCTTTTCTGGATAGTGTTCTTAGTACTCCTAGGTGTAGCTACATGGACTATAATAGCCCTACCTGCCCTTGGGTGAGAGGTGAAGAAATATGAGTCTAATTGAAGGAGGAATACCGACTCCGCCTGAGAAGGTTCTGTTCAAAATAAAAAGATTCGACCCTGAGAAAAAAGAGTTCTACTGGAAAGAGTATGAGATTGCAACATACAAAGGGATGACTGTTCTAGATGCTCTTTTAAAGATCAAGGAGGAGCAGGATAGTTCGCTAGCTTTCAGGTACAGCTGTAGAATGGGTATATGTGGTAGCTGTGGAATGGTAATAAATGGTATGCCCAGCCTGGCTTGTCAAGTACAGGTAGGTGCGGTAGCAACGGAAGGTAACCCTGTTGTTACAGTAGAACCCCTCTATAACTACCCGCCTATAAGGGATTTATTCACGGACTTTACAAGCTTCTTCGAGAAGCACAAGAGTGTGAAGCCTTATTTGATAAGGAAGGATCCGCAGGAGACTGAAACTGGAGATGCGGAGTTTGCAATGACCCCGGAGGAATACGAGGACATATACCAGTTCTCCCTTTGTATAAGTTGTGGAGTTTGCTATGCAGCCTGTCCAGTGTCAGCAAGTGACCCCTCGTATCTAGGCCCTCAGGCACTGGCGTATGCATGGAGATATGTTAGGGACGTTAGGGATGAAGGTTATGAAGAAAGGCTAAAGATAATTGATACAGAGGAAGGATGCCATCGTTGCCACTTCGCAGCCACGTGTAGTGCTGTATGCCCTAAAGTAGTTGACCCTGCTATGGCTATACAGAAACTACGGAGCGCACTGTTTAAGAAGAAGCTTGGTGCGTGGAAGAAGAAAACGAGTAAGAAAGTCGGTCCATACCATTATGAGGGCCCTAGTAAGGCTAAGAAAGTGCCTCAGTTAACGGAGGCGTTGCTACCTAATGTTGACTTAGAAGCTAAGATGAAGGAGCCTGTTAATATAGACATAGAACTCAGGTAATTCTCTTTTTAATTCATACTAAACATTATTTTTTCCTATAACTTCTCTAATTTTTAGTGTGGGAAACTTGGAAGGCTTTATAATTCTAATAGGAACAGCTGGATCTGGTAAAACACATCTTGCCGACTCATTTGGTAGATGGTTAGAAAATATGGGTTACAGCATAGCAAGAGTAAACCTTGATCCTGCAGTAGACTGGCTCCCTTATTCTCCCGACATAGATGTCAGAGATTATGTATCAGCGCAGAATATTATGTCAGAGATGAAGCTTGGACCTAACGGTGCATTACTCGCCAGTATCGACATGCTTGTCGGGCATATTAACGACTTGAAGAGAGATCTATCACAGTATAGGGTTGACTATTATATAGTGGATACTCCAGGTCAGATGGAGTTGTTCGCGTACCGTACCTCTGGGCCGGTAGTCTTAGAAAGTCTACTCGGTAGTAGTGAAGCAGCGACGATATTCCTGTTAGACCCCATTTTCGTGGAGAAACCCTCAAGCCTTGTCTCTGCGTTTCTCTTATCGGCTTCTACCTATCTTAGGCTTCTTAGACCTCAGGTTAATATCGTATCTAAATCGGATCTGTTGCTGCCTGATGTAATAGAGTTCCTCCAATCAGGGTCGGAAGAGGGTGGATTATTGAGTGAAATGGTTGGAAGGGAGGATAGGAGTGATCCACTCTTATATAAGATGGCGGAGGTTCTCGATGAAACAGGGTTCACCGGCCGTTTAATTCCAGTATCGAGTATTACAGAATTCGGATTCGAAACTCTTTATTATGAGTTGCAGAAGATATTCGCGGGTGGAGAGGAAAAGGACTAGCTGTGGTAGATGTATAATAAACCCCATGCTCTCCATATATTCTAAGGTAGGTGTGGGATGGTGAATCAAAGGCCGGATTTAGAACCGTTTTTCAACCCGTCAAGCATTGCAATTGTTGGCGCCTCTCCCAAAAAAGGAAGCCTTGGAAGGGCTATTCTTGACAATCTGGTATCACGGTATAGAGGATTTATCTATCCAGTCAATCCTAAGTATATAGACGAATTGGGACTTAAGTGGTATTCCGGCATAAAGGAGATCCCTGAACCACCTGAGCTTGCCATAATCGCTGTTAAGGCCGATTTTGTTCCAGGAATATTAGAGGAGGCAGGTATGAAAGGGTCTAAGGCGGCTATAATAATAAGTGGAGGGTTTGCTGAGTCAGGCGAACGTGGAAGGCAGCTACAGGAAGAAGCGTCTAATATAGCACGAAAATATAATATTAGAGTTATAGGTCCTAACTGTATTGGAGTATATAATGCTTTAGTAGGTTTGGATACCTTCTTCCTCCCACAAGATAGGATGAGGAGGCCTCCGAGAGGCCCGATAGCTATTATAAGTCAAAGTGGAGCTTTTCTTGCGTCAATAATGGATTGGGCTGCTTTAGAGGGTATAGGTATAGCTAAAGCAGTAAACTTTGGGAATAAAATGGATGTCGATGAGGTGGATATGTTAGAGTACTTCGGCTGGGATGATGATATACGGGTTATACTTATGTATATCGAAGGTTTAAAGCCTGGCAGAGGCAAGGACTTTATTGAAATAGCTAAGAGAGTAACTTCCCGAAAGCCTGTAATACTCTTAAAGGGTGGGAAGACCTCTCGTGGTGCTAGGGCAGCTGCTAGCCACACAGCTGCACTTGCCGGAGATTATAATGTACTTAAGGGAGCACTTAAGCAGGCACGAATACTAGAGTCAGACGAGGTTCTAGATTTATTTGATATGGGTAAAGCACTGGCTAACTTGAGATACCCGCGTGGAAAGAGAGTAGTCATAGTGACAAATGCTGGTGGACCCGGGGTCATAATGGTAGATAACCTTATACGATACGGCTTAGAAGTCCCAGAGCTATCAAAGGAACTACAGGAAAAGCTTAAGTCGGTGTTTCCACCTAGAGTCGCTGTTCGCAACCCCGTTGACTTAACAGGAGATGCTAGTAATGAAGCTTATGAGAAGGCTCTGACGACTATAGTAGAGAGCGGTGAGGCTGATATTATAGTGGTTATAGCGTTAATGCAACCCCCAGTACTTAAGATAGAACTAGGAGATTTGATAGCTGATATTGCTTGGTCACACCACAATATACCTTTCGTTGTAGTTACAATGGGGTCTGATATAGCAAAGCAATTAGAAGAGAGAGTAGAGGGTAGAGGTATACCGGTGTACAACTTCCCAGAGAGAGCTGCAAGAGCTGTATATGCAATAGCACACTGTTCAAAATGTAGGTGAAAACGATTGAATCCTATGGAAATAATAGATAAAGCCCTGTCGCAGGGTCGTAGTAAACTATTAGAAAATGAGGCGTATGACCTCCTCGCAAAGTATAGCATACCTGTTCCAGAGCATTGTCTAGCTAGGAACATGGAGGGACTCCAAGCTTGCTCAAGTAAAGTTACATTTCCACACGCATTGAAAATAGTTAGTCCCGACATTGTACATAAAAGCGATGTCGGCGGTGTCATAATAGGACTGAGGAACATCAATGAAGACATTAATGCATACAGGAAAATAGTGGAAAACATTAGCAGGAAAGCTCCAGGAACTAGAATCGAAGGTGTTCTCGTCCAGCAAATGGTCCCTGAGGGACTTGAAGTTATTGTAGGTGGTATTAGAGACAGGTTCTTTGACATAGTTGTCATGTTCGGCCTTGGAGGAATATTTGTCGAGGTATTACATGACGTCTCTTTCAGAGTTTCTCCTCTAACCTATAGAGATGCCCTTGAAATGCTTGACGATATTAAGGCTAATAAAGTGCTATATGGATTTAGGGGCATGCCTCCGAGAGACAGAGAGGCATTAGCTAAAATAATATATGGGATTTACCAGCTAATGGAGAAGCACAGAAATATAAAGGAGATTGACCTTAACCCGGTCATGAGTTATGAACATGGAGCGTATATCGCAGATGCGCGTGTGATAGTTGGCCAGTAAACATGAAAGTTAATGGGTGGGTAGGTCGATAGTCTTGCAAGAAGCAGAAAACGTTGAGGTTCAGGAGAAGGATATGCTTAACAAAATAACGGAATTAAGGCAGAAACTTAAGGAAATAATTGAACATAGAAGCATTCTTATCGATGAGATTAAGATTGAGAGAAGGAAAAGAAGGGAACTCCTCGATAGGAGAAGAGAGCTTATAGAGGAATTGAAGAAACTCCGCGAAGAGAAGAACAAGTTGTTTGAAGAGCTAAATAAACAAAAAGAGAAGAGAAACGAGCTAAGTAAAATGTTACACGACAAAATAGATGAATTGAAGAAGTTCAAGGAACAATTCAAGGATGACAGTATCATGAGGGTAAGCATATCTTCTATACAAAGAAGAATACAGCAACTTGAATGGAAACAGCAAACCCAAGTTCTATCTTCACAAGAAGAAAACGAGATAGTAAGAAGGATTATGGAATTAGAAGAACTATTGGAGAAGGCTCGTGAAGCAAAGAAGCTAAAGACGCAGTTCATATCCATCAAAGCAGAATTAGCGAAGATAAGAGTAGAACTCAAGGATACTACTGCAAAACTGAGGGAAATTAGAGAGAATATTGGTAAAGTTAAGGAGAGAATATCTGGCTTGAGCAGTGACGTCAATGATCTTAATAAACAAATCGATATTATGACTGAGGATATCGAGGAGAAAAGTAAAAACATTGAAGGATTATCAAAGGAGAGGACTCAACTAAAGTCCCAGCTTAAGATTCTGAATGAACAGCTACGCGCTGTTCGTATGGGAGAGGACGCTAAGAAAGTTGAAGAATTTGTAGAAGAAAGGAGAAAACAGGTCATGGATAAGATGAAGAAGGGAGAGAGACTGACGCTTGAAGAGATGAAGATACTGTACGGAGAGCTATAAGGGAATTGGCCGAGTTTCTGGGTTTAACCTATAAGTTAATTTTCGATACATCTCACAATATTTATTCTAGCAAGAACAATAATTAACTTACTAGAGGAGCCGGGGATGACTGATTCGGGGCCTATTCTAGTATTGGTAATAGATGTCGACGATGATTTAGGCAATGCTGGCATCCAAACTCCTATAATAGGAGAGGAGGCTGTATTAGAAGCTGTTCAGCATTTCGCTTTACAATACCCTGAAGATAGTGATGTTAATGCGATTTACGAAGGCATCAAATTGTATAGAGAACTCGAGAAAACTGGTAGTAATGTCTATATAGGTGTTTTAGCAGGCGATCCTGTTAATAGTGTTAAAGCTCATATGAGAATACTCTCGGAGCTAGATAATGTTCTAGAGAAGCTTGGACTAGAGAAAAGAAAGATAAGGGCAATTATCGTTACGGACGGAGCTGAAGATGAAACAGTGATACCTGTAATATCCAATACTGTGGATATTATCAGTGTGAAAAGAATAGTAGTCACGCAACACGTGGGTATTGAAACAACTTATGTCATACTTGGTAGGCTTATTAAAAAGGCAATATTTGAACCTAGGTTCTCCAAGTATTTCGTAGGAGTCCCCGGGCTTATAATCCTTGTGGGGGCTATATTGACAATAATGAATTGGTTCACATATGCGGTTGAGGCTGGAGCTGTTATACTTGCATTAGCAATGATAGTAAGAGGATTCAGCCTGGAACCGTATCTAGAGAAACTTGCGACTGACCTTAAAGCCTTCTTCATCCCTGGAGGGGAGCATTACCATCTCATAGTTGTTGCAAATGCTACTTTAACACTAAATGCCATCCTATCATTGTTCCTTATCTATTATAACTGGTCGGTATCAGAGGATATTGTACATAGAATTGGATATATTCTCTGGTATCCATTAATAATCTTCGGCTTCGGTGTACTAGCTTTCCAGATAGGTAGATTAATGGTTTACATGGAGTTAAACAAGAAGAAAATGTATGATGAAACCCTCAAAATACTGGTAACTATCACGCTGATACTTGCAGGATACGTTCTAGGAGACGGACTCAGGAGTCTCCCAGCTAACCCGAGCTCTGACTTATTATCCACGGTGATACTTGAGTCAGGTTTCCTGCAGATACTGTTTGGGGGTCTAGGAATAATTGCGATGCTATATGTATATTTAAGAGTAACAGGAAAATATGAAGCTATTTCCCAAAGTTCCTCTGAACACCCTGAAACCAGCGAATAGCCTGGTAGAGATCTGCTATACTGAACGCAGGCCATGGTTTCTCGGAAAAATATAACTCCGCATACCTAGCGTTTACCGGGAAAAAGTCGCTTAATCTTTTCCGATCTCCCGTTCTAATAACAAGATCGATCGGTGGAAGCATTCTATAGCTTATAGGTCTCTCCACTCCTTTTTTATCCATATTAATTTCCCAAACAGTGCTATAGCAAAGAGCTATACTTAGTATTCCACCAATCCTATTCTTTGTAGAGTTTTCAAGCTTGAGTATCCTGTCAACTATACTGCCAGGTAGTAATGAGAGATCTCCAAAGAAGACGACTCTTATCCCGTTGCTAATTAGGTCCTCATCTCTAGATAGCTCTTCCACTCCTCTTACAATGAGATCATAGAGAGTTTCAAGTTCTTCACTACCCCTTTTCATACAGTTGTCTAGCGACATCGCGTAAACTGATAGATATTTTACCCCGATTCTTAAGAGTTCCTTCATTATATTCCTCAAATTTTCATAACCGAGGTTATACGCTATTTTATATGAGAGGTTTGCGAGACGGGAATATCTCCTATTCCCATCCGGGATGATACCCACATGTAACGGTAGTTTGGATGGGTCTAGGTATGTGTCCACTGATCCTTTGACTAGTTCCTTTATTTTCCTCTGGATTTTCGTGGCAGATGTAGCAAGGTTACCTGTAATACTATTTTCCAACGTTTCATCCCCATGGTCAGTTTAGCCTTGTATGAATGTTCGGCTAATCAATATATTAAGATTAAACAAGTCCATTGATAATTCTATGGTGATATATATTGGGGGTTACAAGTAAAGCGTTGATAGGTACGGATAACTCCATGAAAGTCCTCGCAGCCAAGTTAGCCTTCGGGAAAATTGGTATTACCAATGTAAAAGGTGTTAGTGTAGAAACGGGAATACCACCTCAACCTGTGGGTTTAGTTGAAACGCTTGCTGGAGCGTTAACTCGAGCGGTTAAAACCAGGAATATTTGTGGAGACTGTTTCACATCTGGAGTTGAATCCGGAATAATTCCATATCCTGCCCCCACTGGTTATATTATACAACAAATTGCCATTGTAGTAGATCGCCAAGGAAGGATTAGCCTAGGATTAAGCCAAGGTTTTGAGTTATATGAACACGAGGCTATGGGAGTTTCAATGGGAACCGAGCTGGCTAAAGTCGGGTCAAAGTATAGGAGCAGTATCAATATTAAAGAGAATCTAGGTTATATAGGTTGTATGACTCATGGTTTAGTGACTCGTTTTGATCTAACAGTGAATGCGTTGTTAATGGCGTTAAAGCCTTGGATACAGGGTGATACGGCTGTACTTCCATATTACATGGATTATATAGATAGGCTAAAGGATGTATTCGGAATAGACTTATAATCCTCCAACAATGCCTAAGGTGAATTATTGAGGGATAGTTAATGGCTGTATACCACGAGAGGGATAGGAAGAAGCCTAGTGGTGGAAAAAGGAGGTACAATTATAAAGCTAAGAAAAGGGCATTGTCTGGAAGGTACTTTGTGCCTACTATATTAGCATCCGAAGAGAAGGAAGAGAGGAAGAAGCTTAGGGTTAGAGGAGGAGGATTTAAACTAAGGTTAAATAAGGCAGTATATGCTAATGTTATCGATAAAAAAGCTGGTACGGCGTTTAGAGCTAAAGTACTTGAGGTCTCAGAGACGCCTGCTAATAGGGAATATAAGAGGAGAAACATTATCACTAAGGGCACTGTAATCGAGACTGAGAAGGGATTAGCCGTTGTGGTCAGTAGACCGGGTCAGGAAGGTGTTATAAACGCCGTACTCGTTTCTTAGACCTTCGCATGAACTTGTTCTAATAGAGTGTTCTTCCTCTTTATTGGTTTCCACGTTCTATTCTTGTTATGGTGGTTTCATTTGACTAAAAGAGAATATGCTGGTATCAAAATGGTTGTTTGGCCTGAGAACATAGATTCAACTAGAACTAGAAGGTTGGGAAGGAAATTATCTGTAAGTGATTCTATTAAAAAGCCGTCGGTTGAAGAGGTTTATGATGCCTCAGTTGAGCTGGGTTTGGATCCTGAGTTGGTTGAAGTTAAGTATTCGAGGAACTGGATGTATAGTAGAGGATGTGTTCTTGTTGCGAAGAAGGGGTCGAAAATTGAGTTGCTGAGAATGATTGTCAAAAGAATCGAGGAAAAGAGGGGGCATTGATTTATGTCTTTATTCATATCTAGACCTCCAGTATATAGCTAGTGTTTTCCACTATGTGTAGTTTCATTCTACACTCTAATACTTCTGATAACCCCATGAACGTTTGATTTACCGTTAAATCCCTCCTCAAACAAAACTACTATATTCCGGCACCGATAACCGGGGCATCATGGGATAATCCGATATGAAGCAGAAACTCGGAACTGTATACACTATAGCTCCAGGAAAACTAATAACAGTAAGACTGGGTAATATTCGAAAACCACCAAAACTCGGCTTAAGAATTTGTAGCAAACAGGAAATGACGCCTATTGGGAGGCTCATAGACATAATAGGCCCCGTAGAAAGCCCATATGCGGTGATCAAACTAGACGCCGGGGCCCAGGTCTCGATAGGAGAACCCGTATATGTAGAACCTCCCAGAAGCCGGCGGAAACCCAGGCATAAACTTGAGAGGCGGAAAGGACCTCGAAAACAGAAGAATTTCATGCGAAGAAACTCTGTGAGAAAGAAAAGATAATCATACCCCGGTGAAAGGTGCTGGGGGATATTTACACGTGTCCATAGATAATAAGGGATTCTCGAATCCCGGCGTTAATGATCCAAACCTGACCTGTGTAGAGGAATGCAATGATCCTCACGCATATTTTAACACAATAACTAGAACATGTGTTTGCGACACGGAAATAGATTCAAAGATTCTATACAATACTGATGGGTTGAGCAGGCAGAGGAGAAATGATGGCATTGTCCCTAATGATCCAACGAGGCATGATAGAGGTATTGGTGTCTATAGTATTGACACGAGAAGAGACGGACTTGGTAAGAAGCTAACAGGGTCAAGGAGATTAGAGGCACTTAAAATTAGGAAGAATAGTAAGAAAACGAAGAGAAGTGAGAGGGGCGAGATTACGAGTAGGCAAGAGTTGGTTAATCTATCTGTTAGTCTAGGTGTAGAGAGCAATACAGCACTATTGTCAACAGCGTCCCGGATATTAGGAGAAGCAATTAAGATAAGACTAGTTAAAACCGGTAACAGGAAATACTTTGTGGCTGCATCCTTGTATAAGGCAGGTGTAACGCACGGAGTTAATATAAGTATACCTGAAATAATGAAGTACTATGGTAGGGATTTCGCTAAAGAAAAAATGTGGGACGCCTTAACTAAGCTTGAGAAGACGGGTATACTTAGAAAAATAATTCCTGATGCATCAAAGAGAGTTACTAATGTGAAAACTGCAGCGACAAGAGCCCTAGTCGAAATAGGGAATAAGCTTAGTGTTGAGCAGAGTGTTGTCATAGCTGCACTCAAACTCTTAGATAAAATTGATAGAATTGTAAAGGTACAAGGAAGGAGTTCGTATGCTGTAGCAGCCACTACCATGTTTTTGACATCCAGATTCTATGGATTAGAGACAGACAAGCTCATTCAGAAAAATATTGCATCAGCAGCAAACATAGTAGATGCAACAATCAGGAAGACCTATACCAGGATGTTCAAAGACTCAGTAATAATAGTGTATCTAGGGCGCAAGTCACAGGAAACTACATATGGTACAATACCCTCATACGGGTCACATGAGATAACAGGTCTCCCAGGATATGTGAGGTATATAGGCAAGGAACCTATTCACACTAGTTCTTAATCTTTTTCACGGGATACTTAACCCACTAATTCGCTCGTTGAAACACTTAATAGCCTCCTAAGCAATATTATAAATGAGGATACCGGTTTACCGATAGTATATACCCGAGGCTTATTAGTATTAGGTGTACTCCAAGTGAGTAAAAGGGCTGTTACAGTAGAAGAAGAGGCGTTGCGGATCATAAAGGAATCAGGCAAGAAAGGGATTCTGCAAGCAGAGTTAAGGAAGATCCTTAATATAGATAGTAGGGAGGGAAGTAGGCTTATTCTAAGACTTCTGCGTAAAGGTGTTATTCGAAGAAAGGAAGAAATGTATAATGGGAGAAAGACTTTTCGTATCTTCTATGTTGAAATAGTGCAACCTGAGGGAAGGCTTAAAATAAAGCCTGGTATTGCACTTCATATACCATGTTTCACTTGTCCCTTCCTAGATACATGTGGTGAGGGGAGTATATATGATCCTACCAGATGCCCTTACTTAACAGCTTTCATAGACCAGTTGAAGGAAGAGTTGAAAAGTAAGGGAAGAATATAAGGTGAAATACATCCTCAAACAAGGTCACGGCATATTCTAAAAATCTCTCTTACTGGTGCATTAGTCCGAATACTTTGTGGGTCTAGGTAACTAACTACAGCATTATATCCTATGCTCTTCAATGATTCAACTACTTTTCTTGATTTAGGGATTTTGCCTCTCATAAGCCTAGCGCAATGATCGAGTCTGTATGGGGGATTGATAGAAGTATCGTACTCCTCTATTAGCTTACCTATAAACTCGAGGATTTTGCCTTTCAAGTGGGATTTCAGTGAATCCACTTCTCTAGCCAGGTTCTCCATGAATTCCTTCTCCCCTAGCTGTCCAGTCCATAAGGGGCCATAAGTTAACATTCTCTTCCCCGTATAGGGGTCTATTTCACATTCCCTGGGTACCGGTCCATTAGTATAACAAGTATAACCTGTATATGGGGAGTAGCGGAGGTATCCTATTTGGCTTACCGATCTATTAGCTTTTTCAGGGCCCCTCTCTAGCAGGATAAATCCACGGACATAGTAGTCTCTATAAAAAGATAGCAGAGGTTTGACTCCTTTCTCCAGGGAACCCCCTATTCTAGCTATTGCACCTAAAATTACCCTTATTCCTAGTTCCCTGGAGAAAGGAGTCTTACCAGATAAACTGTAGTATCTCCTAATTGCGGCTTTTATCCTAGCACCCACCACTGGAGCTATATCTGTAGCAGTGAAACCAATCATGCCCCTGTGCCCCACGAGTCGAATAGAGTTATCTGTAAAGGGTAGAGGGCTACCGTAGGGGTCTATGTCAACATAAAGTATTGGTTCATTTAGTATCGTTTTAATGTGCAGTAATGCGTAGTTCGCCTCATAGTTTAGCGGTGCAACCAAGTCTTCAAGGTTGTTTAACTTTATGTTCTTGTTTACCAGGCTATATGCCCTAGGATTTTTATCGTTTGCATAAATTTTTTCAATCCCTCTGGATTCTAATGAATACCTTATAGCACGGACACCCGTGGCTGATAATAGGTCAACAGCTTTAATGCTTCGTTTAGGACAATATAAGGTATAATATGCTGATAACGCTAACACACTTATATCTCTATTGAAAATCATCAGGGGATTATAAAATACGGGAGCCCAGCTGGGTTCGAACCTACCATCCCACCGCTTATACCTTGCTGGATTAGGTATTAAGAGTCGTGCTTTTCCTTCTTGTACTTCTATAAGATTCTCGAGCAATTCTCAATCCTCCTATGCACCCCTACTTACTTGCATACTGATATAAGCTCAGTTTCTACAGTTTTCCATGTATTATCCCGATTATCTTTATCAATCCAAAAAGTTTTCCCTTTACTTTTTATCAAGTTAAAGATCTCCGGGTGGCTATTTCTTAACCTCCGGTGATAGACTACTAGAAATCTTTCGGCAATCGCAAGAATCCTTTTCATCTCCATTTCAACGCTTGAAAATACAAGTTCCATAGGCCCGATCTCGTCAATCACAATGAAATCTGAGTCAAGCGATCTGGCTAGGATTTCATGCATGAAAGCACCTGCTTCCATTAGTACTCCATAAGACCCCACTCGGAACCTGCTTCCTATGTTTCTTTTAGCTAGCCAGACTTTTCGCCCAGTTTCTATGTCCTCTATTTGGAAACCGAGGCGTTGTCCTCCTACCCTGACTTCTGGAGTATAGAACCCGGTGACTTCGCATCCCCGAGAAGTAAGGAGCGAAACGGCTTTCTTAACGATAGTAGTCTTACCTGAGCCTGGAGGGCCCGTTAAACCTATTCTTGCTATCAATCCTTTCTTTCCTTCCTAGCTATTTCTTTCCTAATATAGTCTGGAACATCTTTTGCTCTTATAGGTTCTAAGCCAGTAGCCTCAACATCTGCCTTAGATATGGAAGTAGAGTCATAAATGTAGAATGCTTTACTTTCAACTACTTTACTTGCTTTACCTGTGTTCTCAAGTTTCGCATATAATTTTTCAAGACCTGTCTTTTTATGCTCTACTACAAAGAGTATCCTTTCGTCCAAGCGTGCTGCTATATCTATGCTGGACCTCTTAAGATGGAATGCATCCCCTCCAAGAGCCTTTATTTCGTTTATCACCGTTTCCTCACATGGGTTGTGTGCTTGGGTTTCCTTAGATGATTTAGTCCTAGTTGACTGGAACAGGTTTATGGGATCAAGAATGTTGTTCCCGAATAATTCAAGTAGCCTCTTACCTCTCTCAATGTTGGGTTCTAGAGTTTCCCTCTCATATTCATATATAGTTTTACGGGAAACACCTACATGCTCAGCTACGTTTCCAAGGCTGAGGCCAGATTCCAATCTTGCCTCTTTGAGTTTCTCACCTGATATACTGACATGCAATCCATCTTTAGCAGTCTTAACATAAATCTTCCCCCTACCCGATAAGAGCCCTTCCAGAGTGTCTGGTGTTATTGCATAGGAATCATATATAGCATAGGCAATAAAGTCAACTAATTTCTCACCAGACCAACTATCCGCTATTATCAAAGGTGAAGTACCGATGGTTCTTGATGCACCTAAGAGCTCGTTAATTTCTGTCCTAGGAAGATTTGCTATATCATCTGTTACTTTAACAAGTACAGGTTTACCGTTAATTTTAGCTATCAAGTCAATGCTTCTCCTAGTATGACTTGGAGGGTAATCGAGGACAGTGACTTCTTCAGCGTACTTATATAGCATTCCTATCGTCCGGTAGAATAACTCCTTCAAACCCCTTCTACTAATCAACTCAATATACACCCTACAATGATAATATTATAGTAAACAGGCTCTTATATAGTGAAATTAACTTGGCCACCTCATTATACTCAAGAATTCTCTCCCCTTCTACTCCAAACTCCCCCTTAAGTAGTACTTCCACTATTCTCCTGTCCCACTTATCTCCCATGACCCTGAAAACACGTTTATCGCCTACTGCAGCATATTCGATAACTATTGGTATTAGTGTCCTAGGATGCAGGTACCAAGGAATATTTTCAGCAGCATATATGACTTCATTCTTATCGAGCTTATGTATAGTTCCGTCTTTAAGTTCTATCGTATAGTCCTGCTCCTCTAGGATATGCTTCAGACTTTTCCGTTTCCTGGGGGTGGTATTAAATAAGGAAACAATATCCCTCTGGTATTTGCGTATTATAAAATTAGAGCCTCCAGGAGGGAGGCTCCCCTCTTCTTTGAACTTCACTCCCTCTTATACCTGGCGTACACCATTGCGTGATCCTTATCGAACGGCTCGAGGTGTACTACATCCATTATCTCGAACCCACCTTCCCGCAGTGTCTGGACCTCACGCTTGTAAACTTCACTGGGCTCCATAGTTACATCAACGCTTCTGGCCTTTATCGCTAACAACAGGTATCCATTGTCTTCTAAGAAGAACTTAGCGTTCCTCACTACTATAGCTGCCTGCTCAGGCTGAGCTATATCTGCATATAGACCGTTTACTCCTTCAACTAGGTGCCTATATTTTTCTGGGAACCGGGCATCACCCAGTATTGGATATAGATTCTCTCTGGCTTCAACGACTAGTAGGAATTCTCTCATGACTCTCGGAGCAAATTCTACACCGTAAAGTCTACCTTCAGCTCCAATTATATCACTGATGTGGCTGGGTGTTGTACCGCTTGCAGCTCCAAGGTAGAGGATTCGATCCCCCTCGATTATTGGAAGTTCCTCTATTCCCTTAAGTATGCCTGCTGCGAGCTTTGACCTATATGCATTCCATTCTCTATATTCTACACCATCTATTATGTGAAGTCTCTCACCATATACTCTATTACCCGGTACTAGGTTCTTCGTTGCAAGCCTCTCGCTGCCATCTTCCAGTTCTATAATGTATACACCATTATATTTAGGGTGTTCTTTTACACCTATTGCTTCAACCATTTCATTCACCTCCTACTTCCTTTCTTACTTCTCTTACGCCCTCTACCATAGCCTCCTTTCCTAGGTCTACGAGGGAATCTTGAAGGCTTGGGCTTCTCTTCCTCCTTCTTCCTTGCAGGTGGTTTTGCATAGATAGTCTTGATCTCTTCAACACGTTTCCCTAATTCTTCGTTGAGTCTATCTCCAACGTATCTTCCCGTGAATGCATCTATTTTCGCAGCTATTGCTAGTTTAGAAGCTAAAGCTCTGGCCACTTTCCCCCTCTGCCATCTCGGACTCTTATGTATATCTGGGTATTGGAATATTATTCCATGTTTTGGTGGTCTACCGCCTGTTCTCAGTGATCTAAATAAAGCTTTTTCAGCTCCAAGCACTTGTATTGTACTGGCTGGCATTCTGGCTAGCCTGTCGAGTGATCCTGCTAGGCTTATTAGTCTGGCTCCTAGCAGAGCTCCTACTAGAGCGGTTACATTAGGCGCTACCTCCTTCATGACTGAAGCTATGTATCCGGCTAGATTGTTTCTAAGCTGATATAAATCGTAGGTAATTCTTGCTAGAGTCTGGATAGCATCGATATCAAAGTCTGATAGGTCTGCTCCAATACTCTTTTTAGCAGTCTCGGCTATTTTCGCTGCATCGCCCTTATTGAATCCTAGTTTAACCAGGTTATCCACTGTTATATTGTCTCTCGAACCTAATTGAGAAACTATTCTCACATACTTCTCATGATCCTCTACTAAATCATCTAGTTCTGGATAGTGTACAGAATACCATTCCCTAAGCCTGGCAACAAACAAGTTTATAGTTTTATCAATGTCATCAGTAGCCCTTATAGCTTGGGCTGCGAGTTGATCTCTCTTCTGTGCATGAGTCCTCAGCTTCCTCCTCGTATACTCGGATGTCGCCTTGTGCATGAAGTCCATTACTGTTGCAATGGACTCGAGGAACCCTGTTTCAACGGCCAGATCGAATAATCCTATTCTTTTTCCCGCTAGAATGGGGTGTCCTTCTACATACTCTGCTGTAAAGCCTTTCTTATTGACTTTAGGGACAATGGCCTCGTCTTCCACATATACCTTATCGACACCCTTCTCTTTCAATACGTCAAGCAGTTGCTCAAGTGCTGAGGTAAGTTCACCCTCCTCCAATTGGAGAGCCTGATGTACTGTTTCGTCAATGTCATTTGGGGGATGGCTATATGCGATTAAACCCCCATCACTGGAGAACGCATAGCTCCCCAGTACAGAATCAAGTATATATGCCTCCAATTCTCCGATCACCACTCACTGATTATACTTAAGTATTATAAATAGCATAGAGACTATAAAATAATAGGTTTCCATCGTACCCTAACCTTAAATACCTCCTAAAACTATTTTCTTGGTTGGAGGAGGTGTAACGTAAAATGCCGAGTCATGGTTCACTTACGAAAGCAGGCAGAGTTAGGGAGTTAACGCCGAAAATAGAGCCGAAGTCGAGGAAGAATAAACCGCCGAGAATAAGGAACAAGAGCAAATATACTGTAAGGATACTGCAAGCATCTTCCCAGCAGAGCAGGAGAAGGAGAAGGTTCTGAACCTACGGGTTATACTTTTAATTCGATTCAGTCCAACCCAAAATTATCTAGTCAAATGTGCATTGTTATGTTAAGTTTTCGTTTGCTCGAAGTTAAAATACTAGGAGTAAACAGACTACCTAAACGGCTATTAATCCCTAGAGGGGATATTGGTTGGATGAAACCGAGTATCGTGGTATAGTTAAGGAAAAACTACAAAGTGCTGCCGCTGACATAGGAAGTCCAGTCCTAGTTTCAAGGAAAGATGGCTTCACAGTAGAGGGAAGAGTTCTCCCTAGATACATGCTCTCATCGCCTGATATACTAGTTATTAAACTGTCTAATGGGTACAATATTGGCGTTAAAATAGATGATTCAACTGTAATAGAGAAGATCGACGAATCCGAGGAAGCGAAACCTTCAGGGACTACGGTATATCTCGATGAGCACTCCAGAAAGCCGCCTGAGAAAAAGGTTTACATAGTCGGCACAGGTGGGACTATAGCCAGTAGGATAGATTATAGAACTGGTGCAGTATATCCCTATATAAGCACTGAAGAACTCTTGCAAGCGGTTCCTGAGCTCCATAGTCTAGCTGAAGTGGAGGTATACGAGTTATACAATATATTCAGTGAGGATATGACACCACGCCATTGGAGTAGGCTTGCTGAAAAAGTTTACGATCTCTTCGAAAAAGGAGCTACTGGTATTGTTGTAGCACATGGAACAGATACCATGGGTTATACAGCAGCAGCACTAGCATTCGCTTTTAGGGAAACTCTTCCTGGCCCCCTGGTATTTACAGGGAGCCAGAGGAGTAGTGACAGACCCAGTAGCGATTCAGCTTTTAATATTATATCTTCTGTTCTCGTAGCCTCTAGAAGCGATGTAAGGGAAAGCATCGTAGTTATGCATGGAGTGACGGGAGACGATTATGCATTAGCTCACAGAGGTGTGAGAGTAAGGAAAATGCATACTAGTAGAAGGGACGCATTCCAGTCCATAAATACTCTACCCCTCTTGAAGGTATACCCTGAGAAAATGATGTTCGAGCAAATAGGTGAGCCACTGTTCAGGAAACCTTTCAGCGGATCCGTTCAACTGAAGGCCGATTACTCGGATAAAGTTGGTTTAGTCAAGCATTATCCCGGAATGAATGGGGAAATGATTGATATGCTGGTCGATAGGGGATATCAGGGAATAGTAATTGAAGGAACAGGATTTGGACATGTGTCAAATAAAGCGATAAAAAGTATAGAACGGGCCGTGGATAACGGGATACCTGTAATATCTACAAGTCAATGCATATTTGGTAGAGTAAACCTCAACGTATACTCGACTGGTAGAAGAATGCTTAGGGCAGGTGTTATTCCTGCGGAAGACATGTTGTCAGAGACAGCTTATGTTAAGTTATCCTGGCTTCTTGGGCAGGGACTCGAATTCCCTGAGATTAAGAGGCTTTTCCGTCAGAACATAGTGGGAGAGATGGATGATAGGACCACTCTTAGAAGCTATCCGAGGTGGTATCATGGCTGAGAAACTGGATTATAAGGAACTTGGTCTAAAGGTTGGCCTGGAATTACATCAACAACTAGCAACTACTCATAAATTATTCTGCGGTTGCCCTGCGGAATTGGCACCTGAAAGTGAAGAAGAGGAGAAATTTCTTAGAAGACTGAGGCCTACAAGAAGTGAGCTAGGCGAAATAGATCCCGCTGCATTGTTTGAGTGGGAAAAAGGGAGAAAATACTTGTATAATGTGCCAGTCAATCATTCCTGCCTAGTAGAAGCGGATGAGGAACCTCCTCATCCGCTTAATAGAGAAGCACTCTTAGTAACACTTGGTTTTGCATCGTCTCTAGGCTCGAAACCCGTGGATGAAGTATACACAATGAGGAAGATAGTTATTGACGGTAGTAACACCAGCGGATTCCAGAGAACCTCTCTTGTAGCTCTTGGTGGGAGCATTAAAGTGGAAGGGAAACATATAGGTATACAAACAGTTGTATTGGAGGAAGATGCTTCAAGGAAGCTTGGGGAGAAAGGTCTGGTAACGGTCTATAAGCTCGATAGACTTGGTATACCCCTTATAGAAGTAGCTACAGCTCCAGATATAGAGTCTCCGGAGGAAGCCAAAAATGTAGCTTATCATCTGGGGCTTCTTTTCAGGCTAACTGGAAAGGTTAGGAGGGGTATTGGAACAATAAGGCAAGACGTAAACGTGAGTATACGTGGCGGAGCGATAACGGAAATCAAGGGAGTTCAAACATTGGAGCTTATACCTAAAGCAGTTGAAATGGAAGCACTACGCCAACACAGGCTCCTAAAACTTAAGATTATGCTTAGTGAGCGGGGATTATCCAAGGATAATATTAGCCCGGAAATATATGATCTGACTGATATGTTCACAGGAACAAAGAGTAAGATAATAAGTGAAACTCTAAAGAAAGGAGGTAAGTTGCTAGGCGTTGCTCTTAGAGGGATGAGGGGAATACCCGGATATGAACTCGTTCCTAGTAGGAGGTTTGGAACAGAATTAGCTGACTATGCAAGATTCTGGGCTGGAGTAGGAGGGCTATTCCATAGTGACGAACTCCCTGCATATGGTATAACACAGAGCGAGTTAGACATGGTTTACAAGGCTCTAGGATTGAATGAGGAAAAGGACGCTTTTATACTTGTAGCTGACGATGAGGAGAAAGCCTTCAAAGCTTTGAGAGCAGTATTAGATAGAATAATACAAGCATTCGATGGAGTACCTGAAGAGACGAGGCAATGCCTTCCAGACGGTACAACGAGGTTTCTAAGGCCTAGACCTGGAAGTGCTAGGATGTATCCGGAGACCGATATTCCTCCCACACTTATTACGAGTAAATTACTTAAGGAGGCCGAGAAGCTTAAGCCCCCACATCCAGACATCCTCGTAAAGCGGTTGTCTAAAAAATACGGTTTAAATAAGCAATTAGCCTTGCAGTTAATTAGATCCCCTTACTTAGATACCTATACTTTGCTTGCTGAAAAATACAAGGATAAATTGAACTGCACTTGGATAGCTAGTGTTTTCACAAATATAATACCTATGATGAAAGGAGAGGGTGTTCCAGTAGAGCATATACAAGAAAACACTCTAGAAGAAACTATAGAGATGGTCGCTAGAGGAGAGATTGGTAAAGAAGCAGTGGAGCAGATTCTCAGGGAAATTGCTGAGAACCCGGGTAAGCATCCACGTCAGATTGCTGAAGGACTTGGTCTGACTGGTTTAACTGAGGAAGATATTAGAGGACTGGTTGTAAGTATAATTGAGGATAACTTGGATAGCGTCAAAGAGAAGGGGGATAGAGCTTTTGGGTTGATAATGGGTAGAGTTATGGCTAGAGTTAGAGGACGATTCGACGGCAAGAAGATAGCCGAAATAGTCAGGGAGGAGCTTGCAAAAATACTTCTCTAGTGGAAGCTAAAAAACTTAGAACGTCAAAGAATCATATAGGGGGATGATATGTACTCCCGACACTGAATACTCCGGTGTGACGAGAAGGCATTTGTATGACCCTCCATCACCTATTTTCTCTCAACCCATCTTATGACGAGCCACCATGAAAAAAGCCAAACTATGCTTAGGATACCGCCAACTATAGTTACTTTCAGGCGCCACATAAGATCAGTGTTAATTTTATAAAGATAGAAGACGGCGATGTCTAGGGCTATGAAACTGACTATTCCATATGTATAAACGAGAAGAGTTCGCTTGAGAGCCTTTAATACTCTATTGAAATCAAGTCTAGGGCATTCAGGCAACCATTCCACCACTCTTGAATTCGGGGGGAATAATGTATTATATATAAGATATTCTAACCCCATAAAATTCAGCTTTCCATGTGAAAAGGATACAATATAGGTGTAAGCAGTCAAATGAATGTAACAGAGATACCGCATGTGTCGACACCGACGGGAATAAGCTGGGGGAGTTTCATAGTAGCGTTAACTCTCTATCTTGCTGGCTTGCTTTTAAGCTTCGCAAGATGGTATGTGTTACTCAGAAGTTATGGTGTTAAGGAAAATTTTACAAGAGTCTCTATAGCTTACCTTTCAAGCTATGCTGTTTTCACATTTACTCCCCTAGGGAGGTTGAGTTCTGAAGGCTATCGAGTTACACTTATACTAAAAGATAAGCCGGGATCTGGGGTCATAGCTAGTGTCGCATATGAGCGAATGCTGGATGGGCTTTCAATACTAGGTCTTTTTATAGGGTTGATTATAGGAGTGATACTAGGATTGAATCCGTTATACCTAAGTGTAGGTTTCATGGTTCTGATACCCTTTATACTAAGCATTCAAGGGAGCTTGTCACGTTTCAGTATCGGCATAGAGAAGTGGGCCAATAGACTTCCCAAGGTTGGTAAATACTTGTCAAAGTTTATGGGGGGTGAGGCAGATTTTGGGGAAGAACCCGAGAAACGGACTAGAGTAACCTCAGCTTTAACTACAATAGTAATGTGGGTGCTTAACATGTTTCATATAGCAGTACTATTAAAGGCGCTAGGATTAAATAACGTATTACTAGGGGCTCCTGCTGTTTTATTAGTTGAAATGCTAGGACTAGGGCTTCCAGTCCCAATACCTGCAGGTCTCGGCGTTATGGATTCTCTTACAGCTATAACACTGAAGGCTGCTGGTCTTGGAACAAGTTTCGTTGGCCAATACCTAATTATTGAGAGAGTAATCATATCAATAATACCGGGTCTATTAGGACTTCTAGCAATGGTTCACCTTGGAGTGCGCTTGATCTGGCGGAGGAAGTCAAAAGACATATATGGATAACTTATAATTATCTTCTGAACTATATTTGTCAAATAGGATCGAGCGTGGATAGTAATGAAATGGATGGGTAGCGATTTCTGGGGAGGATATGGACGTGGAAGAGGATGGGGAGGAATGGGACCTTGGAACGAGGGACCGTCAAATGACCCTGTCCTTGAAAGAGTTCCCGCTGGTCGTAAGGTAAGAGTAAAGTATATTCTAGGGGGATGGAATGCTAATAGTAGGCTTGCATCTATGGGAATAATTCAGGGTGCAGAGATAGAAGTAGTGAAAAACGATTTGAATTATCCTTGGACTCCTATTATAGTTAGAGTTAATGGCGTTGAGATCGCTCTTGGTAGAGGCATAGCTTCCAGGGTTATTGTAGAGAATACGGAGTGATCGTCTCCTGTCTTTCCTGCTGTTACCGGGAGAGGTGTATTTTTCTATTGGAAGGTGAAAGGGACTCCAAGGATCAAACATACCATGTTAATATACTTGAAGGCTGTACAGTCAAAGTAGTTCTCTTGGGTCCTCCTAATACAGGGAAATCTACTTTATTCAATATTCTTACAGGAGGAAATGTATTAGTAGCGAACTGGCCTGGAGTAACTGTGGATGTAGAGATCGGTAAGATTAAAACACTTAGGGGAACAATATGTATAGCGGATTTGCCTGGAACTTATAGTTTATACCCTACTACACTAGAAGAAAAAATAGCCGAGGCATTCATACTGGACAATAAACCTGACTGGATAGCGGTTCTAATAGACGCGACGACACCGGAGAAAAGCCTGGGACTTCTGATCCAAGCCATAGAGGCTTTTGGAAGTAAGGTTATAGGAATTCTTACAAAGAAGGCGGTAATGCATGGTCTAGGAATCCACATTGACGTTGAAGGTCTAAAGAGAGAGTTGGGTGTGAATATAATTGAGACCTCGGCTTTAGAGGGGATAGGTTTAGAAGAATTAAAAGAAGCCATATCTATTAAACCTACGGAGAAAAGCGGGTTTACTTCTTTAAAAATAAACTATGGTCCTTTAGAAGCTTATATAAACATGCTTGAAGGTAATACAGACTTAATAAATTTTTCAGCGGATTATTGCTTATCGACGAGATATACAGCAATATCCCTCCTAATGAAGGACCTTGTAATATTCGATAAAATACCAAATAACCTGAAGGCTAGAGTTCAAGAACTAGAAGAGGAAGCATCCAAAGCTTTCTCGTCTGGGTTAAGTCAAATAATATTCGAAAAACGATACCAGTTTGTTGACCAGCTTGCAAGCAAACATATTGTTAGAACAAAGGAATCAATAATCATGGATAGAATAGATAAGTTACTAACACATCCTATATTAGGACCGATTAACAGTTTACTTTTAATCTTTATAGTCTTCCTAGCTGTTTTCTCTGTGAACACCGGTTTCCCACTAAATGTAATCTTAGATTACACAGGTTATCATAATGCAGCAGCCATAGTCGAAGAGTACAGTCTTACCTCTCTTCTAGGAGAATTCTTCGATTGGTTAGCAACAAGCGTATATAATTATATAGGTGGTCAAGGTGGAGACTTACTGGGGAACGGGATAATAGGTGGAGTAGGAGCAGTACTCAGCTTCGTCCCACTAATTCTTATGGTCTACTTCTTTCTCGGAATACTAGAAGATACGGGTGTTATTTCCCGTATTGCTTCCAGTCTACACCCCTTCTTAGAGCCGTTCGGGTTAACAGGACGAAGTGTCTTCCCACTATTTATATCGCTAGGGTGTAATGTACCAGGAGTTTATGCAACGCGAGCCTCGAGTATAGAGGAGAGAGTTAAATCTCTATGGGCAGTGCCTTTCATACCTTGTCAAGCTAGACTAGTAGTTATACTAGCCTTCGCCGATGCCTTCTTCCACGATCCTATAACAAAAACTCTAGCTGTCCTTGGACTTTACGGTGCAGGTATATTTGCTGCATTATTTACAAGCGTTATAGCAAGTGTTTTCTTCAAAGGGAAACTGGGTGTAGAAAGAAGAACCCCTTTAGTCCTAGAATTACCTTATCTTCATAAACCATCATGGAAAGTCGTTTACTGGATAACACGTGATAATACCCTCCACTTTATTAAAAAGGCTGGAACAGTCATCTTTGTGATGAGTATAATAACTTGGACAATCGTTAACTACGGACCTCAAGGATACACAGGAACTATAAGCGGGTCTTTTGGGGAATTAATAGGTGAGAAACTCAGCTTTATCTTACATCCTCTAAACATAAAAGGCATCTACGCAAATATTCTAACTTTATCACTTATTGTAGGTTTAGTTGCCAAGGAAGTCGTACTATCAACCATTGTACAAGCCACAAGCATCGGAGATCCGATAAAAGCTGTTGCATCTCTTGGACTGACTCATGCTCAAGCATTCGGTTTCCTCTTGATTGTGACGTTATACTTTCCATGCATTGCAACACTAGCAGCTATGTATACGGAGACTAGGAAAATGTCCTATATACTCCTTTTCGCATTATATAGTATTGCACTAGCTTTATCAGCAGGATATATAGGATATCTACTTCACATTATAATTTAGGCTGACTATAATATCAGGGTGCTAATGGGTGGGGATGAGGACACTTGCCCCCTGGGATTGATGAAGACATTACCGCGAACCGACCCACCAACTAGGAGAGTGGTCTGTTGTGGATTGCTTGAAGAATAAACCTGTTTTCATAGAATGGGATAAAGCATCTAGGATAACTAGCATGCCAATATTGGTGAATAAACTGGGATACAAAACCGAGCCTCCTGATTGCATAAAATGGCTTCATGGCACATATACGATAATAGGAGAATGCCCCGGCAAAGCCGGTCAGCTAGTCACTGACCAACCGGCTCCTCCCACTAAAGATTGTGTTTTTAATATAGGCCAAAACATTAGTTCTGCATGGCTTATCAAGTTAGCTCTACAGGAATCCCTCCTTATGGAGAAGGAGGGATTCAATGTATGGCTTAATACCTCAATATACACAAGTGTGAACGACTTTAAGGTTTCATCTAGACCTTTCCCAGGCTCTGTTTGCGGGAGCGACGGAACCTGTTATGGAACCCCTAATATTCGTCCTCTTACAGCTGGATCATCTAGGCCAGTATATTCCATTGAGATGAAGGTTTCTAGGAAGACTATGAGGATTAAACCAATAGAGAATTATCGATCTGTTTGGATGGGTAGAAAAGGTTATGCCCGAATAGATAATAAGGAATGGACAGGGTATATAGATCGCAATAGAATTACAGGTTTATTCTATTTAAAAAATTCAAGTATACTTGAATTCGAGACAAACTACTACCGACCAAGACTGACATTCCTTCATCCATATAGCTTTGTGCATGGAAGAATGGAGGAAGGAGAGAGTATAATATCACCTGTAATCTCGCTTGAGGGGGTAGATGGAAGGGTACTAACTATAGTTTCACCCTCTCCCGTAAGGGCTTCACTAAACAACGGTATCCTTAGAGTAGAATCATTCAAGGACGAATATCCTATACTCGTCTCGGAAAACCCTCCTTTGGCGAGTTTGAAGGGCCTATATAATTCAATGGCCCCTGTAGTTGAGTTAGACGGATATACCACTAAAAGGATCAAGCTACCCATCGCCTCGCTAAGAGTTGGATGTGGTTTAATCGATTACATAGACTTTAATAAGGATGAACTGTTGCTGAACCTGTATAACCCCGGAGAGAATGTTTGTCTAGGAGAGTTAAAGTTTACAGGAGTTGTTTCTGAAGCATCTCAGGATAACAATATATTAGAACCTCTCTATGACAGAGTGAGGATAAGCCTACCAAGTCATTATTATGGACAGGTTAAAGTGAGAATTAAGAGAAGTTTATCTTTCCTATTGAGAATGAGAGAATGATTGATCTAGGATTCCCTTACTCCCCGAATTATCTTACATATACTACAAGTTTTCTCATGGAATAATGCAGGCTCATATTGTTTATTCGATATAGCAAATGCAATATCTTCTATGTGCTGCCTGGTTTCCGGGCAGTTCAGGATTCTATCTATAAGCTTTATCCCCCTTTTCCCTTTCTTATAATTGGTTATTGCTGCTGGTGTTAGATTGAGCATTTTTGCAACTCTATAGCTAGTGAACCCGTATTCTTCTGTTAAAACTATTGCTAAGGCTGCTCTTATCGCTGGAAGAACATACTTGGCAGCAATTTCGCAAGGGAACATTATTTCTTCCATATCGCTATTACTTATCTGCGGTTCACCATCTCCGTCATACAAATAAGTAACACCTGATAAGGAGAAGAATGATTAACAGGCGTTATATATTTCACCTACATACAAGAGAGTGAATATCTGTATAGAAGGCTAGAGCCCTGTAGCGTCCCCGTAATCCTTCATCTTCATCTTCTCAATCTCGCCGCGGTCAGCATATTCCACATAATTAATGAAGTCCTCTTCCACGGGAAGACCGATGAACACCTTAACGCCGTTAATTGTTATTGTGGGTACGCTCTGGACATTATATCTATCAGCTATATCCGGGTTCTCGTAGGCTTCAACTATATCTGATACATATCTTTTTGAACCCGTCTTCCAGCTCTCAAATGCAAACATATTTGATAATAGAGCGGCATATGGGCAATATGGACAAGGTGGTGTGACTATTACTTCAACATAAATGTCCCTACCGAGTCTTACAAGTTTCCTCCCTGTCTCATCCTCTAAGCCTGATTCACCTTCACTAAGCCTCATAATGGTCTCAATAAAACCTCTAAACTCCTCTCCAGATGGTATACCAGTATATTTAATCATGCCATCCAGTAGTGTTAATGTGGGGATTCTTCTAACACCTTCTTTCTCAAGAACTGTATGGTTCTTTGCTTTATCGAATACTTTGGTAATCACTTTACCGTCAGGAGCGCTCTCTTTTACGAACTCGACCAGTTTTATTGTCTCACCGCACGTTGGGCAATTGTTTGATACAAATATATGAATCTCAACCGGATCGAGCATCTCACTAAGAGTCTCTATAGCTTCATTTCTCTCATCCTCGGATAACTCAAATTTTATCGGGTACACTGCTTTCCACCTCGGCTATGCAAGATGAAAGTTTAGAGTTACAACAAGATTATAATAGTTTAACATGCGTTTAACAGCGATAAACCCTTGGAAAAGCAAGCAAATAATACCTAGGATAGCATGCCTCCCTATTAAGAAACTTTACTAAACGTAAGAAAGCTAGAGTTAGGCATCGCAGGTCAAGCATCCGCCCGCATAGTCTTCACTTGCAGTAACCACTTCGATGATCTTCGAAACCTTACCTCTACCAAGCCTAACCTTAGCCTTCCCAGCTGTCTCCCTAGTCTCACTACCACTCGGCTCACTTGTCACTTCAACATTCTCTATAGCGGTTTCTTCACTCTTTGACTCAGCCTCAATAATAAGAGCAGGCTTAGGCTCTTCAGGCACTGTCCTTTCAACTACTTGTTTCTCCTTGCTAACCTTATCCGGCTGTGGTTCTTTTTTAACGCCAAACTCTATTACTTGGGTACTCTTACTTCTATCTCTATATATTGTGATACCTTTGACGCCGAGCTTCCATGCTAGCAGATATACTCTCCTGACAGTTTCAGGTGGTTCGTCTTGACGTAAGTTAACAGTTTTACTTACACCAGCATCGACCCAAGCTTGCCAAGCTGCTTGGTGTAGGAGATGCCATTCGGGGTCAATGTCGTGTGCAACTTTATAGACTTTCCTTAGTGTTCTAGGTAGATACTTGTTACCAGCTATACTGCCGGTTTGAGCTATCTCAAGTATTAGTTCAGGGTCATCTAGCTCATATTTGGCTAGATCCTTCAGGAAGAGGCTGTCTACCTCTATGAATTGCCCTACACTCACGAACCTCATAAATGCTAATGCAAATAATGGTTCTATACTACTGCTGGCACCAGAGAGTATACTTATAGTCCCTGTTGGTGCTATACTTAGTAATGCAGCGTTTCTTAGACCGGTTCCCTTTATTTCTTCCTCTAATTTATCCCAGTCAACTTTGCCTCTCTCTCTAAGGAGTCTTCCCGCTATACCTTCACCTTTGACGGGTAAACCAGCGATTGACAAAAGGTCTTCCGGATTGTCATGCTTCTTTGTTCTCCAAACAAACCGGTATAAATCGGGGTTCCAAGCAGGGAAGGTGCCTTTCTCCTTAGCCAACAGCATGCTCTCCTTGTAGGAGTAATATGTTATCCACTCGCCGACTATCCAAGCTAGTTTCACAGCATCCTGACTATCGTAAGGTATTCTTAGTCTTATCAGCATCCTAGCCCATCCCATAACTCCTAGCCCAACTTTCCTAGTCTTCAAGTTAGCTCCTGTTATCTGGGGTAATGGATGCCTATTAGCGTCGATAACGTTATCTAGGAACCGTACAGCAACCATGACATCTTTAGCTAGGCCTTCCCAGTCAATGTGTGGTACATCTTTCTCATCCTCATAAACATACTTCTCCAAGTTAATGCTTCCTAGGTTACAGTTCTCCCATTCAAGCAAGGGTTCCTCTCCACAAGGGTTTGTAGCGTTTATCTTACCAAGATACCATGTAGGATGTCTCCGGTTTATCTCGTCAATGAAAAGCATGCCAGGGTCTCCTCCCTCCCATGCAGAGGTGTATATTTCTTTGAAGATCTTACTAGGATCAACCCAGTCTACTATAGCTCCTTTTGACTCGGCAATTGACAATGCTTCTTCCATCGTTATCAAGAGGGAGTCTTCATAGGGTACTGAACCTTTCTCCTCAAGCTCTTTGGCTAATATATCTTTCACCCAGTCTTCCCTAATGCTATGTCTTGCCTCGACGATGGCGTAGTATCTGCTGTCCTTTAGGCCGAGTAAATCTGTTTTACGTGGGTTTACAAGAGGCCATTTCTCACCATTCTCGAGCGCCTTCATAAACGAATCGTATACTCCTACACTTATATTGAAGTTCTGTAAATTAGCGTCCTTAAGTGCTCCTGTCTTCGCTTTTACAAAATCCATTATATCAGGATGCCATACATGCATTACACCCATGTTTGCACCTCTACGCTTTCCTCCTTGCTTTATCACATCAGTGTTGACATCGAATAGTCTCATGAAGCTTATAGGACCGCTTGAGACTCCAGCTGTGGAAGAGACAGCATCATTCCTGGGCCTTAGCTCTGAGAAGTCAAAGCCTGTGCCTCCTCCCTGCTGGAATATTATAGCCTGAGCTCTGAGAGCATCATATATACCGTCTCCTCTTGGAGTTGTTATAGAATCTCTTACTGGAACAACGAAGCAAGCGGATAATATCCCCAGTTTCGTGTCAGCATTCATAAGAGTGGGGGTATTCGGCTTGAACCTGTGGGTATTCAGTAATCTGAGGAATTCATTTTCTATTTGCTTAATTTCCCCCTCGCCCTTACCGTATCTTTCCTCTACTTTTGCTAGGAACTTAGCTACTCTTTTATGGAGCATATAGGGTGTTTCAAGGTATCTTGACGTTTCAGGATTCCGGAGCAGATAGCGGGCTTCTAGAACTTTGATCGCGTTAAACGTAAATGTGAGATCTATGGAATTGAATTCCCACCAATTCCCCTTTCCAAATACATCGTTATATATTCTAGCAAGTGCGTATCTCTTCGCGGGTTCCTCCCACTTAGGGTTTTCCAGGATTTTCTCGATCATAGTTTTCTCTACTATATCACTTATTTTCTTTGAAAGAATTACATTATCGTGAGCGAGTTGCGACATTACTTCATTATACAGGTTGAGAGCCTCATCCCGGGATAATCCTCCGGCAAGAATGGCTCTCTCAATGCTCTTGTAAAGTTTTCTATAGTAGAACTTTTCCTTTGAACCGTTTTTCTTAATGATAGTAACAACCATATGGACTTCATCCTCCCGGGTCGGTTAGCGGGGCGTGTATACCCATACACATGATTGCTAAGGTAGTACATTTTAGTGTGGAGCTTGATTAATCTAGCCTTTTCCACAGGTTTCCATCCAATTAATAACGTAAGTTTACAATGGTAATACCATTGATCACTTCTAGAATAATGATTTAATTGTAATTGAAATAGGAATACTGATCAATATCTTGGTCAAACCCATAAAACCTTCTTTGAGCACATGAAATGATATGGTGGGATGATCCTATAGAGAATAAAGATGTTGAGTGGTGAATAATTGTGAAAAAGAGGCATGAAGGGGATATTGTAATCTACATAGAGAGGATAGATGAACTACTATGGGCTGACATAGACAGGCTAATTTTCGAGAACAAGTTGCCAACACCTGATGAGAGAGAGTACAATAGGCTTCTAGACTTCATATATAGAAAACTTAAGAAAAACTGGTTCAAGAATAAGAAACCATCACCCAAAGATTTCGAGAGGCGCTTGAAATACTATTATGTGCGGAAGAGAAATGAATTATTCATTGTGTTAAGTTATCTTATAACAACTTATTACCAACGAAAAGGATTATTTCAAGGAAGATTTAACTAACATCCTGTTCCTTTAGGTGATTGAGTCGGCTAGGAAGTCACGGAGAAAGAAAATAGGTCTGACTCCGCTTGTGGAGGAAGTTACAGATAGATTAATCATTGAAAACGGCTATGATGTCATAGGAATTCCGAGGGAAATGTTAAGAACTCTGGTACAAGAAATCGTTGAGGATATAGCCTCTCAAATGTCAAGTAAGCCGAAGCCGGGGCCAGTTTATAATAGGATTAAAAGTAACATCAGCTTGTTTGAGAAGGCGTTAACTGCAAAGCTGGCAGAGAATCTTGACGGATTGAAGGGGGATCTCGTGGAATTCATTGTAACTAGGAATCCTGAACTGTCAAGCAGGATAACCCCTATTCTGTATAAGAAGCTCGTCGAATTAAATAGAGATGATCTCATAGAAGTACTCAGGGAGCACTGGAGTAAAACCCATCCAGAACTTTATTTAGTGTGCCCTAGATGTAGGTTCAAAAGCCTAACACCTGACTTTAGATGCTTGGTATGCGGGTATTCTCCGAATGAGGAGGAGATCAGGGAGTTTAACAATATTGATCGTTTATTAGATGAGTTTATAGATTCTCAAGATGCTGAGTCTCTAAAAAAACTCCTATTAACGGGTTTCTTCTACTTTTCAGATAGTATCAGGATCCCTGAGCCGCCTCAAAAGCCTTTTGAGTCAATGTTCTTCCTCACTAGAAGAGATAAAGCTAGAGTGATTTCCCGTCTCCGCGAACTCGGCGAGGATCTCTAAAGTTCTCAGAGAATTGAATTCAACTTCATGGCTGTCTTTCAATAAGTTAAATAATATATTGCCAGAACCCATTTCATTACAAGAATGCTTGGGCTCCAGTAAAGGTAAACCGCGTATAAAAGCATATTTCAGTATAAGTTCCTTCTCCAATCCAAACAAAGCACTAATCACTAGTGGACCAGTATCGTGAAATGGTCTAGACGCTTTTATTAGATCTTTTCTACCAGCCAGTATGGCCTGTAAACCAGCTTTTATTAGAAGCAACCGAGAATAAGGTGTTATAACAACGTCAAAACCTGATTCTAAACCTATTTTCCTAGCATTCTCAATATCTTCTAGAACGCATTCTGCTAGCTGTTTCCCCTTAAATCTATAATTATAAGTTGAAACGCTCCATTGCGATTTAATTAGATTCTGGGTGTAATTCAACATATCTCCTGGAATAATAATAGATATTTTTGTTTTATATTTTGATTCAACTCTAGGGACTATTCTCATGGAGATGAGGCTCTCAATAGGAGAAAGCCAAGTTCCATAGATAAGTATATTCATCCCTGTCGTGAGTCTTCTAGTTTTACCTAGAGTTTTCTTCACGTTTTTTACTACAACCTTTTCTAGGCATTTACTACATATGTATTCGCCGCTTGATGACCTGTATAAGTCTGCACCCCTTTTACCGCATATGCTACATTTTCTTATCATCGCTATCCCTCTAACCAGGTATTATTTTTTTATGTTGGCTTATTGTGTTTGCATGCCTTAACTAGAACTACATTAATAGAAAGATTTATATAGAAGCCATTTTACATGGTTTTACGTGAAGCACAAGTAGGAAGGGGTGACAGAATATGGCAGCAGGAATACCTGTACTCGTACTTAGAGAAGGAACCCAAAGAACAACGGGAAGAGATGCTCTGAGGAACAACATCCTCGCTACAAGAGTTATGGCTGAACTTCTTAAGTCAAGCCTTGGGCCTAGAGGACTAGATAAAATGCTAGTAGACAGTTTTGGTGATGTAACAATAACAAACGATGGAGCAACAATAGTGAAAGAAATGGAGGTACAACACCCAGCAGCTAAGTTACTCATTGAAGTAGCCAAAGCACAGGACGCTGAAGTTGGGGACGGAACTACCACAGCAGTAGTTCTAGCTGGAAGCCTCCTAGAGAAAGCAGAGGCTCTCTTAGACCAGAATATACATCCTTCAATGATAATTGACGGTTACGTTGATGCTTTGAACACAAGTGTAGAGGAACTAGACAAGATAGCTGTAAACGTAGATATAAACGATAGAGATCTACTCAAGAGAATTGCAGCAACAGCATTAGCTAGTAAATACATTGGCTCGGGACCGGAGAAAGACGTGATCCTAGATATAGTAGTAGAGGCAGTAACCTCGATAGCTGAACCCACGGATAACGGAACTTTCAGAATAGATCTAGGACATGTAAAGATAGAGAAAAAGAAGGGAGAAAGTCTAGCCGACACCACGCTAATTAGAGGGGTTGTCCTAGATAAGGAAGTAGTACATCCCGGCATGCCTAGAAGAGTAGAGAAAGCAAAGATAGCTCTACTTGATATGCCGCTCGAAATAGAGAAGCCGGAGATAACTGCAAAAATTAATATAACAGATCCAACTCAGATCAAGGCATTCAAAGAGAAGGAAACTAAGGCCATAGAAAAGATGGTTGAAAAAATAATTGAAACAGGAGCCAATGTAGTCATAACCCAGAAAGGTATCGATGAACTCGCACAGCATTATCTAGCTAAAAACAGTGTAATGGCTGTTAGAAGAGTTAAGAGAAGTGACATAGAGAAAATTGCTAAAGCTACAGGTGCTAGAATAATAAGTACACTCAAAGACCTCAAACTAGGGGATCTGGGAGAAGCAGAGCTCGTAGAGGAGAGAAAAGTAGGTAATGACAAGATGATATATATAGAAGGTGCAAAGAACCCGAAGAGTGTAACAATACTTGTGAGAGGAGCGAACGACATGCTACTTGACGAAGCAGAAAGGAGCATTGAAGATGCACTCCACGTCCTCAGGAATGTACTGAGAGACCCGAAGGTCGTCGGCGGAGGAGGAGCACCGGAAGTAGAGCTAGCTCTAAAACTGCGTGAGTTCGCTAGGAAAGTGGGGGGTAAACAACAACTAGCTGTGGAAGCGTTTGCGGAAGCACTTGAGGAAATACCAACAATCCTGGCTGAAAGTGCAGGTCTAGATGCTCTGGACTCTATGATGAAGTTAAGGCAGCATCATTCAGCAGGTAAAGTATTCGCTGGCATAGATGTATTAAATGGTAAGGTTGTTGAGGATACTACTGCTATAAACGTGTATGAACCTATACTAGTTAAAAAGCAAGCAATAAAGAGTGCTGCAGAAGCAGCCCTTGCAATACTAAAGATAGACGACTTAGTATCAGCATCGCCTCCAAAGAAGGAGGAGAGGGGAAGAGAAGCTGGCGCTGGTATGGGCGGCATGCCTGGTATGGGCGGTATGGGCGGTATGGGAGGAATAGGCTATTAAACCTCCCTCAATAAACTTCAACTTTTCTAAAGTAGTTTATTTTTATCCTTGATCTTTTCTCTAGCATTACATGCTATATTTCTCGCAAGAATAATAGCCTCCTCTAATAAGGGACGACTGGGTATATATACAGTAACACTACTACACATATTGTTTATGGTTTTCAAAGTCGTTCTTCCAAGCGCAATTAAGGGGGAATCATTCGGGCACCCGTAATACTCTATAAATATTCTAGCTATTAGGGAGGAAGACAGAATAATAGGACTTCCCTTAGGTATAACTATTCCCCTAACTTTATTCATTGGAATAACATCGTATAATGCGACTTTCCTATAATGAATATTGCAATCCTTAAGCTTCTCTTCCAATATAGAAGATGCTTGCCTTGCCCTTAGTAGAAGAGAGCATCTTGGGTGAATCTCACATAATAAATCGCCTAAACCCCAACTATCCCACTCGATAGGAAGGCAACAAGGTTTTATATAGAATTCGTTTTCCACTGCTTTACCCGTTGATCCGCCTATAACGATGATTGATTTCTCACTCAACGAGTTCAGTATACTGCTTAGTAATCCTTGCTTGTAGAATAATTCTTTCGTTATTCTAACACCCCTAGGACTGGTAAAAATAATATAGTCACACTTCTCTATAGCATCGAGTATCTCCTTACCAGAATTTTCAATAGGAGATATATGGACTAGGGGTATCCACTGAAGATTAATATCAGCATTCTCTTGTAGATCAGGTTCCTCCGGTCCGAAGTAGAATAGTTTACAGGCATTGTAATTTGCCAAGTTTAACACCTAACTCTACCGATTTACCAATGAAAATTACTGCAGGATTCTCTATGGCAGTTTCTACTTTCTCAGTTAAATCCATTAATCTTCCACACAAAATAGACTCGTCCTCCATTCCTAGTCGCTGGATTATCATTGCGTGTTCGTCTACGCCTCTTACCTCCATCACTTGTTTTAGAATCTGTTTTGCTTTACTGGCAGCCATCAATAACACAAGCGTACCAGGTGTTTCAGCTAGTTTAGAGTAGTCTAGCTCTATTTTCTTCTCCTCTGCTAAATGACCTGTAGCAACTGTGAACGAGCTAGTATAATTCCTGCCTGCTAGGGGGATAATAAATTTGGCTGCAGTAGCTGAGTAGCTAGTGATTCCAGGAATGATTTTGCAGTTAATACCTTTTCGAATCAAGTATTCACACTCCTCTTCGCCTCTACCGAAAATTAGAGGATCACCTCCTTTAAGTCTCACAACGATATTAAATCTCCCGGAGAGGTCTAGGAGAAGATCATTTATTTCACCCTGATTCATGGAATGTGATCCAGGAGACTTTCCCACATAGAATAACTCAGCTGTAGGATTAGCGTAGTCAAGCAAGCCTCTCGGTATTAGCCGGTCGTAAACTACTGCATTTGCAGATTGTAAAAGTCTATATCCTTTAAGTGTTATATAGTCCTTGTCTCCGACACCACCACCTACGATAAATACCTTGCCGGTCAATATTTTACACCCTTCTTTAGTATAATAGCGGTTCTTGACGCTACACTGATGATATCATCTCTGTCCCCACTTGCTTCAGCGTATGATAGTAGTGATCCGTCAGGGGACAACATAATGCCCCGGCAAATAGATCTGTTACTCTCTAAGCAACAGTATCCTCCAGACGGTACATTACATCCTCCACCCAATTCTTTAAGAAACTCTCTTTCAGCCATTGCCTCACTATAATTCAAGTTATCAACCACGTCACGCAGCATTCTCGTAACTTGGCTTGACTTAAGAGATGTTACCGCGATAAATCCCTGCCCGGGAGACGGGAGGAAATCCTTTAATGAGAGTCGCTTGAATGGTCGGTTGTAACCTATTCGATCTAATGCTGCAGCCGAAGTTATAATGTAATCGTATCCCGATCCTAATTTGCTTAAACGAGTCTCAATGTTGCCACGGATAGATCTGACTGTTAAACTAGGATTATAGTGGAGAAGTAAGCTTTTTCTTCTAGCACTCGAAGTACCGACCACGTTTCCGGGTTGTAGATCTTTAATGCTAACTATTTGTTTACCCCTTGCAGGAACCAATGCATCTCGAGGGTCACCTCTGTTTGTAACATATGAAATTGTTAACCTGGAATCTAGTATTGAAGGTAGGTCCTTGAGGCTATGAACAGCAATATCTGCTTTGCCTTCTAAAATAGCTCTATTCACGTTCTTCTCGAATACACCAGCTACTCCTATCTTTTGAAGGGGAGAATTATAATATAGATCACCGTGACTCTCGATTTTCACAATCTCGTAGTTTATCGACTCTAACCTATCCTCGAGTTCTCTAAGGAGGACATCAACTTGGATGAGACTTAGCTTGCTTGGCCTAGTAGCTATTCGTATTTTCACTATCAACCCCCTAGTCTGGGCACAGTTTCCTTTAAGGCCTCAATAGTCTCCTCTAGTATTTCGCTCCTGTGTTTTGTTGAAGTGAATATTGACTCCGATTTACTTGGTGCTATAAATACTCCTCTCTCAAGCAGACCTCTCTGGAACTTCTCAAAGAGAGCAGTATCACTTCTTCTAGCATCATCAGCATTTTTCACCTGCTCGACGTTGAAAAATACTTGGAACATACTCTCGACTCTATTTATAGTATATGTTATTTTTATGTCATCCAGAAGGTCGGTGAGAGTTGACGAGAGGATCTCAGCTGCTTGGGATGCCGCCATTAATTCTCCTTTCTCAAGTATCTCAAGTGTTGCAAGTCCGGCGGTCATTATCACAGGATGAGCATTGAATGTCCCTGCATTGAATACTTTGCCTAAAGGCGTCAGGAGATCCATTATGTCTTTTCTACCTAGTACAGCACCTACCGGAAATCCGCCTCCGATTATTTTGCCTAGTGTAACGAGATCAGGCTTAATTCCATAATAACCCGTAGCACCGCTTAGCGCCAACCTAAATCCTGTTATGACTTCATCGAATATTAAAAGCGATCCATATTCCACAGATATCTTCCTCAAAAACTGTAGAAAGCCCTTATCTCCTGGGATAACACCTAAATTACCCATAACTGGCTCTACAATAATGGCTGCAACTTCATTTCCGTGTTTCTCCATGATTTCCGTGACGCTGTAAGGGTCATTGAATTTAGCAACAAGAGTATATTTAGCAGTATCACCTAAAATTCCATGGCTAGCGGGAACAGAATAGTGCTCTACAGCGCTACCAGATGAGACCAGTAAATAGTCGTTGCTACCATGGTAGCAACCATCGAATTTCACAATGTATTTTCTATTAGTGAAGCCTCTAGCAAGCCTGATAGCGATTAATGTAGCTTCAGTACCACTATTAACAAACCGGATTTTCCCGTCTGGATACATGTGATCTAAGATTTTCCTAGCCAGCTCTACCTCTACAGGTGCCGGTATACCATAAAGCCATCCATTATTTAATTGCTCAGATATTCTAGTCAAAACTCTATCATCTCGGTGGCCGAGTATAAGTGGTCCATAACCTAGAACATAGTCAATATATCTGTCTCCATCTACTGAATAGATGAATGCGTCTTTTGCTTTATTTGCATAGAAGGGATAGGGCTTCAAAGCGGCTCTAACTGGACTGTTTACTCCTCCAGGAAACAGATCTTTGGCGCTTGACCAAAGCTTCCAGGAATAAGCCATGAGCAATTCACCTTTCACGCATGAGTTTCGCGAGAAGCGGAGCGAAATATGTTATGATCAAATCAGCTCCAGCCCTCTTTATCGCAGTAGCAGCCTCTAATACAGCTCCATCAAGCTCTAAGAACCCCTTTCCAGATGCAGCTCTTATCATCATGTATTCACCGCTCACGTTATATGCCGCTAATGGTATCCTAGGGAACGTTTCCCCTACTAGTCTTATTATATCCAGGTAAAATAGAGCAGGTTTCACCATTACTATGTCAGCACCCTCATCAATATCAAGTTGAATCTCTTTTAGAGCTTCCATACTGTTCCTCGGATCCATCTGATAAGATGATCTATCTCCAAATTTAGGAGCAGACTCCATTACAGATCGGAAGGGTCCATATAACACGCTCGCATACTTTGCAGAGTAAGCCATTATACCTACATCACTGAATCCTGACGAGTCCAAAGCGCTTCTTATACTCCTGACTTGACCGTCCATCATACCTGAAGGAGCAACAAAATCAGCTCCAGCCTCTGCTTGGGATACAGCTATTTTACCGTAAACCTCAAGAGTCGAGTCATTATCTATTATTTTTACCCCGTTTCTCTCAACTGGTAATCCGCAGTGTCCATGTGTTGTATAATTGCATATACACAGGTCAGTAAATATTACTGGTTCGCTTCCAATGTTATTCCGGACGTATCTAACCGCTCTATATACGGGGCCTTCTGTAGAGTAAGCTCTGGACCCATGGAAGTCTTTCTTACCGGTTATCCCGAAAACTAAGAATCCTTTAATACCGAGTTCTAGATTTGATAGAATAAAGTCGGCTAAATCACTTGATTCAGGAGGATAATAGAAATGTCCCTCTAAACCTTCAGCCGGCTTCTTTTCACTTATTGCCTCGTTTACGAATATAGGTAAGATTAAATCATCAGTTGATAGATGGGTTTCCGCGAGCATGTCACGTAACTCCTTTTTTGAACGGAGTCTTCTTAGCCGTGTGACTGGGTATTCCAATTCGACCACCTAAACCCGAGAATATTGTTTAAGGAAAACGTTTAATGCTTGATCATTATCAAGACGGGCTAGTTCCTTAAGAGATATGATTAGGGGATGAGCCATTTTTTTCAGGGAAGCATTTAGCGCCAGTCTAACATAGCCATGATATTCTGTGGGTATTTTTCCATTGATCCATTCCATTTCTTCGTTAATTATATTTTCAATAGCGTAATTTACAACGGATACTGCGATATCAGCGTTACGTGATTTCAATCTATTTAATAAATTAGAGAGTTCCTCTCTTACGATATCCTCGGTAATTGAAATCCATTTCTTTCTCTCGGATATACCTTTCTCCACTATTTCCTCCAACTGAAATACATCGATAACTTTATCTCCCCTGGCTATAGGGGGGATAGAAATATCAATGATGAGATTTGATGAATTGATCAAGGATTCTACTATACTATTACCGGGTCTATCATTAATGGCGATGAAAGCAATATCATATGTGTGAAGCCTTATATCATTCAGGCTAATAGGTTCGGCTAATTGACAAATATTAGATAAAAACAGAGCTTTATCTCTACTTCTATTTGCGATGAATATTTTTCTTGGTCTATGCTTGCAAGTTTCCTCTAATATTATTCGTCCTGCCTTGCCAGCTCCTATGATTATGACATTCTTATCTTTGAGTGACCCCGCTTCTTTTAAACCGGCAATCAAAGCAGCCTTGGGATATCCGATAACTCCTTCACTGATTCCTGTTTCTTCTCTAACTCTTCTACCAGTCTTAATGGCATACATAAACACTAAATCAAGTAATTCTGTGGAATAAGAGTTCTCCCTCGCATATTTCCATGCTTCTCTCACCTGTCCAAGGATTTCATTTTCCCCTATTATCTTTGACTCGATTCCTGATGCTACTCTAAACAAATGTCTAATGGTATCTACTCCGGTTTGTATCAAAGGAGTCTGACCTGTTAGCTGGATAAAGGTTTCAACTGTTTCTATCCTAGAAACAGGTTTATCAAGGTAAATCTCGAAACGATTGCATGTGGGAAGCACTACAACCCCGGAGGCTAGCTGGTAAAATCTCTGGTAAGCGTTGGAGGCTATTCTTGAAAGCAAGCCTATCTTATTGAGGCTACTGTTTTTGTGGTCAACAAATAATAACAAGAGGTTATCCAAGCTATTGTGTCCTCTAATAGTTTCTGTTCTCCGGCTTCCTAGGATACCAGCATTTACTTCCAAAGCTTTCTCACACCGTTCTAATCCGATTATTGCCCTCGTATAAAACAAAGTGTATATGATGGAAATTATACGTCTCAATACTAGTATAATCTATAAATACATATTCTCCAACGTTAATACCGGTGGATAGAGATTAGGCAGGCATGGATAGTATATCATAGACCCGGCTTCAGGGAATCAGAAAAGGAGCTATTTAACTTTCTCACCGAATTACGGGGATCCGTACAGACTAAACTTAGATCAATTACTATAGATGAATTCGCTAAGGAGTACAATGGAGGCCAAGTTTTCCTACTGTTACTCTACCGAGGAGGACATTATTGCAGTATCATAGAAAACATTCATGCCAAAAACGGGTGCTTCATAGGAATAATCCCACTTGATTTAACCAGTATTACACTGGCTAGCATAGCTTTAAGAAATAGGGATTGCGGTAAAATAAAACTGCTACACCATAAGCCAAAGAGGTGTCTAACATATTATAACCAAGACTTATCCCGCATTACATCAATCACTCAAAACATAACTGGGATAAAGATCGAACCCGCATCACCTGAGGATGTCTCACAAAAAGATTGTATCATTCTCTTTACTCTCCTTAAAAGCAAAATGATCCAAAACTCGGGAAATACAAGGATTCTAGCAAATGGACTATTCCCTCAACTGAAAAGTGGATTAGTCTGGTGGATTACTCAAGCACTCGGCAGGTAAACCTGAAACTTCTAGAGCTCTAGCTAGAGCCTCTTGTAGAAACCCTTTTTTGATAAGCTCATGGAAACTCCCATCAGAGTCAACCTTAAAGTACAGCGGGACTCTTTCCTTTGGATCACTAATACATTCTATCAGAATTTTCTTAAACAGAGACATAACATTAAACAGATTCCTAAGATACTCATTGTTCTCCAAATAACTTGTACAATGCTCTAAAGCTATTCTCGAAGCTATACCAGTTCTACCCAAACTAGTTATAGCAAGCTCCAACCCTCCATCATATACCTCCGAATGGAAGGGGAAAACAACATTGCCCGTGGAGGCCTTAGTAGCATTGTTTACAAGAACACCTTTTTTACGTAAGAGATCCGATAATTTGCTATTGAACTGTAAGTCATCAGTCGCTATGACTATTAGAGAATATTTTCCATGAAGTTCTCTAGCGAGATCCTCAGGTGTCGTATCGTCATCGATGTATTTAAGTTTGAGAATTCCTGAAGCGTCGAGATCCCTTAAATCTGGAGAAAAATCCTTTGAATAGACTACTACATTAGCACCCTTACTGGATAAGTACCTCGCTCTCCTAGTTCCTACATTTCCGCCTCCTATCACTGCAATTCTCATTCCCTCAACATCAATGTAAAGTGGGATGTACAATGATATCAACTCCTGGTGTCATCAATGAATTTACCTAGTAACTTAATATCCAACGGACACAACGGGTCATCCCCCCAGTAATCTCCATTAATAGCGTACGCCCTATTCCGACTACCTCCACCACACACTTGTTTGAATGGACACATAGAACATTTAGGCCCTCTCAAGTGTTTCGAAATATTCAGGAAGGGGCGTAGCCTGGGGTTACTCGCATTTAATATATCCCTCAACTGATCCTTCCTAAGATCTCCTATCACCACATGATCTATAAACTGACAGGGTCTAACAGTTCCATCCGGATATATGCTAGCTGTCTTCCTCCCACAATCACCTTGCGCTTCAATAAGCGATAAGTATTCCATGAATTCCTCCTTACTACTAGCAAGCTTCCAAGCTATATAGATACCGACAAAGTTTCCTCTGACTATCAGTATTTCCAAAGAATCCTGATACATTTCTGCAAGCTCTATGAGATTATCAGCCCATTCAGCCACCATTCCAGGTGTAAGTAGTTCCCTCCCCAACTTCAATCCTCTTCCTACAGTATCAAGCAGGTAAAGGCTTACTCTTCTTACTCCAAGCCTATAGGCTAAATCCACGATTTCCCCTGTTTCCTTGTAGTTATTAGCGGTTATCGTCGTCCTTATTCCAGCAGGTATTCCAGCATCAACTACATTTCTAATACCTTCAATCGCCTTTTCATAAGCACCTTTTACCCCTCTAAAACTGTCATGCCTCGCAGGATTCGCACTGTCAATACTTATTCCAACATACCTGAAACCCAAATAAGCTAGATTACTGGCTATCTTCCTTGTAATCAGAGTTCCATTACTGCTAAGACTCAATGTAGGCCTACGATAATATGATAAATACTTTACAATATCCCAGAACTCTTCTTTAATGAGTGGTTCCCCGCCTGTAAACACTATCAGCGGAGATTCCTGGTCTACAATTTGTGACGCTATATGCAATAATTCATCTTTATTAAGTTCAGGATAATTTACCCATGGACCACTCCTCATGTAACAATGCTGACACTGTAGGTTGCACTTATAGGTAATGTTCCAGAATATAACAGGCTTTACGATATCAGTAAATCTCGAAGGCTTCTCCTTGTTGTATTCACCTTTTAATCTCTTTGAAACAGTCCCCTTTCCCGTCACCATAACTGTAACAGGTATCACGTCTATTCACCTAATAGTACCCGGCTTCAAATCTCCTACACTTCTAATCAATAGCCATTTTCTAGGATGGCAATGGGATACAACTTGATCCTGTAAAAATTCTAGTTTCTCTCTATTTACAGCATGTATCATCGCGTAACAACTCGTTTCAAATGATCCGGGCGGATAAGCTTCCCTCTGAACTACATGTGTAGTATATTCATTACGAGCGAGGCATCTACATAAATCGCCATAGCCGTTATATAGAGTCATCATTAACATTCCGTTTTCAATAAACCCTAGTTTTCTACCGTCTAACACAGCACCGGGATCTCCGAGAACTCCTTTTTTAACCAAAGACAACATTCTATTGTAAACAGTTTTTTCACTTAGGCCAATCGAACGTGAAACAGCATCATATGGTTGAGGTTCCAATGGAAGACTTTTCAGTCTCTCTGCTACAACGAGTTCATGTTCCCTCAAAGTAGGAATGCTATCAGGGGGGTCTGTATATTTCTGGGATGACCTTGAGATACCATTGATGAGATCGTATTTAACGCTAAGCTTCCATGTTTTTGTTCCAAACAGTACAATCCAATCCTTCACATGATATTTATTAGCTAAATATCTAGCAAAATCGATAAGCTCCTTCCTATCTCTTCTCTTGCTAACTATCCATAAGTCATACGATGGATGATCACGTATGTAGGCGTGGGAAGTGCCTGTATCTCGTATTAAATAACTGGATATCTCACTATAGTTACCGTTGGTAGATAGGGCAATCAAAGCGGCTTGCTGGTTCTTAGCTCTATAGTTTAAATAAAAGCCTATTCTTTTAATTATACCAAGTGACTTCAACTTTCTCAGTCTATCTAGCAACAGATCAACTTGAATACTAAGTCTAATAGAAATATCTTGGTAGGGGGTTTTAGAAAACGGGAAATTATATTGAAGTTCGTTAAGCAACCTTACATCAAACAAGGTGAGACTAGGCATCACGGTAACGCCTCATTTAAACCTAGTTTATTCACTAGTTCACTATACTCTCCGGGCTTGTAGTCGCATGCAGGATCAGACTCGAACGGATCTCCATATACTGAGAAGGCCCTTGCCCTACTCCCCCCGCAAATATTTCTGAACTCACATTCACCGCATCTACCCTTGAACATTGCTTCTCTAAGCAACTTGAATATCCTTGAATTCCTATAGATGTCTGATAAACTTCTAGACCTGACATTTCCGGCAGAAAGTTTAAGGAATCCGCTTGGATAGACGTTACCATCGTATGATACGAAAACTATTCCAAGACCATCCCTAGTGAACATCCTTGGTATATTGGGTTTCGATGAAGGTTTACCTAGTATGCTCCTCAGCCTCCTAACTAGGCGAGTATAGACTTCTCCTGTACCCAATAATTCATCAGGATTGTAACCATATTCCTCGAGTTTACTTCGAATCCATGTAACACGCCTGTACATAGGTCCTTCTGTAGTTCTAATAATTACACTATACTTAGAAGCTTCATATAGAAAATGTGAAATATCCTCCCAATCACGGGGGGAAAGCATTTCCTCAAAGCTAGCTCTTCCAGTAGGTACGAGGTAAAAAACTTCCCAAACATTTATACCTAACTTCTTTACAAGTGCAAAAAGGTCAGCCAGACCTTCTTTCGTAGAATTCATCACAACACTGTTAATTTGAACGTTTACACCTTTATTTAGCAATTCTCTTATAACCATAATGCTCTTTCTCCATACGCCCGGAACACCACGTATCTCATCATGAATGTGTGGCGAAGCTGAGTCAATGCTGATTGAAACAGCATTGACCCCGGACTTTACAATCCAGTTTATACTCTGCTCTAAAAGTTCGGTGACGGCAGGAGATAAAGCTGTTTTTACTTTTTTGTTCACACCATATTCTATTATTTCCTTTATATCTTTCCTCATTAATGGATCTCCGCCTGTTAATACTAGTATGGGATAGGGTCGGCTGAATTCTGTGATCATATCAATTAACTTAAACGCCTCATCAGTATCGAGTTCACCGGGTAAAGGATTTTTTATAGCTTCAGCCCGGCAATGTTTGCATGATAGCATACAGGCTTTAGTTGTTTCCCAGAATACTAGAAGAGGCTTTTCCTGCGCTGGCCAACTCATATTTCAAACCCTAGGACTCATCGGGTAGTATTGAAGGTTTTATGAATGTATATTTGACCTGGATATACAGATGTATACATATATATTCCAATCAATATATTATTATTAGTGTATAAGGTGTATATCAATGATCGCTCATCCTAGGAGAGTGCAAAAGCTCGGGACGAGTAGCCTCGTATTAGCCTTGCCGAAAGAATGGGTTAAGAAGCAAGGAATAGACAAGGGGGACGTATTATATGTGGTTGAGGAAGGCGAGTCCCTTAGAATTATAAAGCCAATAGAAGAAAAGGTAAGTGAGCCACCAGCACTGGAAGCTTACAAACTTAAGGATTCCACACTAGTGTCAATAGCAGCCAACTGCCTCTACATCCTAGGCTATAATGATTACATGATAGACCTAAAGAATCTGCCGGCAGAAGTCCAATTACTGCTTAAGAGGCATGCTTCAAGGCTAATAGGAATAGAGTTCTCATACGTTGACAAGGATAAGATTAGGGTAAAGAATATTATGAATATGGAAACCATAAATCCATATACAAGTATAAAAAGCATGGGTATATCTGTTTCACAAATATTCGAAATCCTATCGAAGGCAACAAAAGGCGAATGGGATATTCTATCTTTAACAGATGAGCTCAGAGAGGAGATATTCAGGTTGCAACACCTAATAGTTAAATATCTCAGCTCAAGAATGTTGCCTGGAACAGATGATAGCAGAACGTATAGCTTACTTCTAGGAACGAGTCTTCTAGGGATAATTTCAGAAGACTCCTATAACGTGACGAAGGTGCTTATGATGAGAAAGGAAACTCCCGGTAGGGATGTTCTTGCGATAATTGATAGACTAACAGCAATTATGCCACAAGTATCTTCAAATTTAACAAACCCTAGTATATCTAGGTCTAAGGAGCTCATAAAAGAAACATCTAATATAAGGCAGAAGTTAAATAAGGTAGTTCTGGAAACGAATACAGTTATAGATGCTATTCTAGCACAATTTCTATTGACAGTTGTAAGCATACTATGGATAGTATCAACAATATCCGTATGCAATTCTTTGGCATGCGAAGATATCTGGAGAAAGAAGGAAGGGTGAACTATTAGTTTGAAGAACATTGCCGTCGTTGGCCTCGGCAATATAGGCCTGCGCACTCTTTGGAGGCTTAATAAGCTAGGCTATAAGGCTGTTGGCCTCGACTCGTCTTCATTATCTGTTAAAAAAGCAATGGAGCTAGGATTGAAGGCAATTCTAGGGGACGCGTCTAATCCTTCTGCAATTAGTGACGCAATGGGATTTAACGTTGATGTTGTAGTTACAGCTCTACCAGGAAGCATGGCTTATGAAATAGTTAAAGGAATATTAAACCACGGATATAATATGGTAGATGTGTCCTTCTTCCCTCAAGACCCTTTGGAATTGCGTGAAATAGTAAGGGGAAAGAACTCGACTGTTGTAATTGACACAGGGATTGCACCCGGGTACTCTAACTTCCTCATAGGCAGAGCTATACGAGTGATTAAAGCAACTAAAGCTCACATATATGTAGGGGGATTATCAGGAGAACCCCATCCGCCTCTCGGAATAGCAGCAACATGGAGTACATATGACCTATTAGAGGAGTATATAAGACCTGCAAGGCTAATAGTAGATGGAAAAACTGTAAGCATTAACCCATTGGAAGCGGGAATATCGTACCTGGACTTCCCGGGGACAGGTAGGCTTGAAGCATTTCCTACTGATGGGCTTAGAACACTTCTATACAGCTACCCATATATGAGTGAATTAGCCGAGTATACCTTGAGGAGACCAGGGCATATAGATTTCATCAAGTCCTTAGCTAAACTGGGTTTCCTAGAAGATTCACCATTAAAGCTTACAGGATGCACTATATCCCCGAGGGAATGCCTAGCAAGAATGATCGAGAAGGGTGTCTCTAATATTGCGGATGTTGTAGTTATGAGCGTTGAGGCAGAAGGTGAAGATGGCCTCTATAGAGCATTCCTAAAAGTTAAACCTGAAAACGACTGGTCTGCGATGGCCAGAGCTACAGCAGCTTTCCAAGTAGCTGTCACCCGTTTATTAGTTGAACATGGTTTACCTAAAGGCCTATTGTTCCCTGAAAACCTGGGAGAAAATGCAAGCTTAGCGGGTATACTGGAAACATATTTAAATGAAGAGGAATTGACGCCGCTAGAGGCTTGGAGCTGAACGTCCGACCAGCTATAAAGGGTTAGCTGTTTACCTGGTTATTGGTGGAGAATTATTGGTGCAATTCTTACAGCTAGATCTAGGGATGATAGAAGAGAATATCGTGTTGGTAGCTGGAGTAATTATAGGAATATACTTACTCCTCCTTATATTAGCCTTAAGGAAGCCGGGTGCACGCATTCCTCTTTACCGCCTATCCGTGATATTAATTATAGTTGGCTTTGTGGCAATTAACTTCCTTATGCAACTACCGAAAGTCATAGTTGCTGAAAACCTGACTTATGCAACACTATTCACTATATCACTAGTCTTCAGCGACGGTAAAGGAGGCAAGCTTCTCTCTATGCTTCTCTCTATGTTTATAGCCGGAAGGATATCGAGGAGTATATTAACACCTAGAGGAAGCATTATGCCTCTCACAGTTAACCATATCCTCTTAGAAGTCCACTTAATATTCATAGGTATAATTTCATGGGTACTCCTATCTATGCCTAGAAACACATGGGAGATCCTAGAAAAAGAATTCGCAGAGCCACCGCCAGATTCTGTCTAAGGAGACTCGGTTATCTGCACACAGGGACCAGCCCCTCGTTCTACCAAGGTTACATTCATTAATGGATGTACTTCAGCCCACATACCATGGTCAGTATCCACTACAAGTGGACCGGACACTACTAGTTTATCACCCTCACAGACCTTACCGCTTAAGGCATTGTAAAGTAACCGGCTTCTATCGTGTGGCTGTATCTCTACGTGAATATGGCTATAACGTAGTACTATACTCCCTCCACTTAGAACCGCCGATTCATTCAGATGATTCAAGTCGAAGCAATAATCGCCATCCTCAAACATTTTTGGAATATTCGCTACTGTTCCCTCAAGTGTAACACAGCTTTCGGCTATCCGGAGTCTTTCAGGGTCATGAGTATATTTGAAGACGTTTTGCGTGGTTCCGCAGGGAGTGTTCTGTATACTCCACCTATTACTCGTCCAGCTGGATGGTTTAAATGGGTAGGAAAGGATACTAGCGTTTACACCGATCGTCCCTATTGCTGGTACCGCTACCAGTATCACTAGTATGAGACTAGCTATGGAGGTAGCTTTATGATGACTAGAGAAGAATGGTATAACAGTAGCTAATAGTGAAAGGACTCCGATAGGTGAGAGATAAAATACTGTCGAGAGAAGGAATACTATTACCCCTAATGCACTTGCAACACCAGCTAGGACTCCTTTCTCAATCCATGCTTTGACGCTTAATGCTGTTGCAACGCCCGTCACTATTCCGAAGACGCTTAGAGCTGTATGTATCCCGTCATTCCCATAGTAGAGTACACCAATGATGGTTGCGAACACTCCATCAAACCCACCTGCCACTATTCCCATGCAAGTATAACCGCATCTCTCTTTAGTATAGCTTGATAGATACGCCTCTATGCTCCTCAGGATAAGGCTCAGATATGCTACTAGTGGGAAAATAGCGTGTGTTTCAATAAGGATTGGAGTCGCTATAATGCTAGATATCAGGATCGCCAAAAAGGATTCAGCAGGTGATAATAATGCTGCAGCGATCACCACTGCTGCTATTTGAGGCCCGTATCCTTGGAATAAGCTTGGTGCATTAACCATTATCGAGAAGCCTATGATTCCAGTTACTATTGAAATTATCCACTGTTTCCATCCAGTGAAATGCAATTAATACCACCCGATCAAGCCTATGCCCTCATGCCTTGCATTAAATATGCAGCCGAAGAACCGATCCATGCGACTAGTTCAACAAACCTAAGCGCGTCCTCACTGGACTTTGCTTTATATGAAAGTCTATAGCCGTCGACTCGTACTGCACCAGGAATCATCTCTGCCATATCTGCGAAAATAGGTTCTTTGACCCATAACTCGACATTAATTGGGGGGTTCCACGTTATGGGGGAGATCTTACCATCATTAAACTTTTCTAGTGACGTGCTAATGGCTTTCCAAACAGCTGACTCTATCCTGGCCTTATCTTGATACCATGCAGCTAATCTACCAGCACCTTCCTTTAAAGCTAAGAAAACTATATCCCTAGAGATGCTCTCAACTTGATTCCTAAGTTTCTCGTCTCCAGCAACCATAATCACTGGAACACCTTTCTCCCCTGCATAAAGAGCATTCAATAGGAACTCGCTTGCATGAATGCCATTGAGTTCGACTTTATGAATAGTCCTTGAGCTATATGTGTGGTCCAAGAAGCCTCCTCTTGTTCCAGCGGCTGAATGATATCCTATGAACAATGATACATCAGCTTTTTCCACCCCTAAAACCATGCTATAAGGCCTAGGATAGCCTTGAAGTAATGTAACTCCTTCTCTAACCTTCATATAATCAATATTTCCCATGTATCCGTGGCTGTCTGCCATAAAAACCTCGTCACATCCGTTAGCCAGTAGGGCTTCGGAAACAAGGTTAGCCATCCATGTCATAATTTCTCTTGCATCACGATACAACGGGTATGCAGGACCTACTTGGGATAAACCATTAATCCCGGGGAGGCCTTCCAAGTCTATAGAAAGGTAGGCTTTCAATTTCAATCGCCCAGCTAATAATTAATTGAGTCCGAAGCAATAAAAACAGCAATCACATTTATATGAGTATCTGAGGTACTTGTTTAAAACTACTTTGATGAAAAAATCCAGTAGGTGCATGCAATTGCGGATACCAATTTCCAAACCCTTTCTAGGTCGAGATGAAGAAGAGGCTGTTAGAAAAGTGATTGAAACTGGAATACTGACTCATGGCCCTGAAGTAGAGAAATTCGAGATGGAATTTGCTGAATATTTAGGTGTTAAACACGTTATTGCGGTTTCGAATGGCACAGTAGCCCTAGATGTTGCCCTGAAAGCTGCCGGAATAAAGAACGGAGACGAAGTTATCACAACACCGTTCACGTTTATAGCAACAGCAAATGCTGTTCTTTATCAGCGTGCGAAACCCATATTCGCAGATATAAAATACGATACATACACTATCGACCCCGACAGCGTCCTGGAACTAGTAAACAATAAAACGAAGGCAATATTGGTGGTTCACCTGTATGGGCACCCCGTTGATATCGATCCGATAAGAGAAATAGCAGAAGATCACAAGCTCCTTATTATAGAAGATGCGGCTCAAGCACATGGAAGCATGTATAAAGGAAGAAAAGTCGGGTCTATAGGCGATGTTGGGGCTTTCAGTTTCTACCCCACTAAAAATATGACTACTGGAGAGGGAGGGGCTGTAACAACTGATAACGATGAAATAGCTAGGAAAGCTAGATTAATCAGGAATCATGGGCAGGAAAAGAAATACTATCATACCGTTCTAGGCTATAATTATAGGATGACAAGTATAGGCGCTGCCATAGGGCGTGTACAGCTCAGGAAACTGGATAATATGAATGAAGCTAGAAGGAAGAATGCGGATATGTTAAACAGAATAATAAAAAATATATCAGGCTTCGAGCCTCCGATAGAGAGCGAATGGGCGTACCACGTTTACCACCAATATGTTATCAGAGTTAAGAGCAGTTGCCGTTACAGTAGAAATAGGCTAAAGGAGTTACTCGAGGAAAAAGGGATTGGTACAAATATTCATTACCCGCTAACGATCCCGGAGCAACCTTTATACAGAAACTTAGGAATAGGATGCATCAAGCCTTGCGAGAATGCTGTAAATGCTGCTAAAGAAGTTCTTAGCTTACCAGTCCACCCGCTGGTAAGTCCTGAGGATATAGAATATATAAGGAGAGTTTTAGGAGAATTATGTGGATAACTCATTGATATAGCTAATATATCCTCTAAGCCCCTTATCTAAATACTGTTTCAGATTCTCATAGCCAGAAGACTCCTCTAATATTATTTCTCTATTTAACTCAGTTGACTCAAGTATTTTATCACATAAGTATATGGAAACTATTGCTTGGTAAACATCTACGGGCGGCTCCCTCTTTTCTATGTATCGTTTAACAGTCTCCAAGTCCTCCAAGTAGAGTGGTTCCTCCTTTCTAACACTAACATTAATCTCCTCATCACCTCTGTAAACCTTTAATTCCTGCTTCATGTAGTCTAGGAATACTACTCCTTTTGTTGTTGTTAAATACATAATTCTAAGCTTAAACGGAGTTATCCTGTTAACCTCAATGCTTGCAAATCCTTCGTCAGCATAACTAAATATGCCAAGACTATGGTCTGTTAACCCAGACACTAATCCTTTAATGGTATACCCACGGATTCTAACGGGGAGGCTCTTAAATATAGTTAGAGCATTATCAGTCTCATGCACACCTAAATCATATACAACATCGACATCCGCTACCCTAGGAGTATACGGACCGACTCTTCTTGCAAGGTAAGTTAGAACTTTCCCGAGTTCACCTTTACTCAAACGTGTATGGAATGATTTAACAGCCGGATTAAACCGTTCTATATGACCTACGCTAACCCATAAACCCGTATCTTCAACAATATCGGCAAGCCTTATAGAGGACGAAGTAGCGTTCGTCAATGGCTTCTCGATCAGGAATCCATTCACACCTTTATCTACTAGTTCCTCAAATACTTGCATATGTAATGTAGTTGGAACAGCTATAACAGCAAAGTTAACAACACCCTTTTCTATTTCACTCACGCTTCTAACAGGTTCCCCCCCGAATTTCTTGGATGCTAGTACTGCTTTATCATAATATGTATCGGCAATATAGGACAGTTCTATGGATCCAGGAATTTCCTCACTTATTCTTTTAAGAACGCGAGCATGTGCTCTACCCATAAAGCCAGCTCCAACAATAACGACTCTTATAGTATTCTTCAATTCAACCGCCTATATAGAATCTGGTATCGAGATGGGTTAAATTAATCAATCTATTTCTCAGAGCGACCTTAGTGCAAATCCCATATACTCTCCTAAATCCGAAGAGCTTTTAACAGCTCCAAGTATATCTTGAGGGTTTATACCTGTCGAGATTAGTCTCCATGTGATATCCAGAAATTTATGCTGATCCCATGACTCTGGGCCACATCCTCTCTTATAATAATAAAGGCGTAAAGCATTCTCCAGGGTATATCCTTGGAAGAGGATAAGGTAGGAAACAACAACAGTCCCTGTTCTACCGCATCCAGCATAACAATGTACATATACTCTTTTTTTCTTTATAAGGTGGTTCAAATGGATTTTTTCAATTGCCTTACCAGCATTGTATACTGGTTCAATGCTCAGGTTGTTGATAGGAATTACTTGACGTGGTGCTCCTCTAACATGACAGTTATTATCTAATGACACTACTAAGTCTACATTCACATCATACTTCCTTAGATCAATGCAACCCGGACCGGCTAAGAGTCTTTCAATTATCATTGCTGGCTTGTTCAAGTGTAGAGACACCTATCTGACGAGTGTAATGGGGATCAGTTAAAAGATAGATATTGGGGAAAAGAAGGAGAAGAGCTGTTCATATTATATAGACTATCCATATAGCAAGTATTATAAGGATTATAAGCCACATTAACATCTCTTTTCTTCTTTCCTTTCTAAGGAACTTCTTACCGATATTCTTGGGATGTTCTTGTATTTTGCTATGCTCCAATCTCCACGATACATCAGCTAGTTCCTCGAAGTCTGTAGTCTTACTCATCTTTTCAGGCACGATACCTTCCGGTCTAGTGTAAAGTATTAGGAGCATTAATACGCCTAAGAGTATTTTATCTAATTGAGTTACGGCATCCAAGGGCATGTGAAACAGGTTACCTATTGTTACTTGATAGACATTGATTAATCTCACACCTAACCATATGACAACAACACCTATAACGGTTCCAATGTTATTACCCATTCCACCAACTATCATCATAGCCCAAGGGTAGAATGTATAGTATATTCTGTGGAAATTTAAGGCTTGCACAGTTTGGCTCTTTACTGCTACAAAGAAACCTCCTAATGCAGCCATTGCACTAGTGAATATTATTACTTTCTTCCGGATTGATACAATGTCTTTTCCGAAGGTTTCAGCGGCAAGCTCGTTATCCCTTACAGCTCTCATAAGCCTACCCATCGGACTGTTAGCTAGTCTCTCTGATAGCATAAATATTAGAATAGCAGCTATAATAGCAAATGCTATCATGGTATTAGCCATCTTGGGTGTTGTTTTAAAAATAGCCAAATAATAGGGTACCCATAAACCCTGTGGTCCTAGTAGGCTAGGTGTTTGATAGAATATATTCATCACAGTGAGTTCGGAGAAGCTGAGGAGTAGTATTGCAAGATAGTCTTCTCTAAGCCTTAGAGCTGGATACGCAGCAATTAGGCCGAGTACTCCTCCAATGGCAATAGCTCCGAGTAACGCCACAAGTAGCATGGCTAGACCTAGATATGGATGCATTAGGAGGTATTTATTCATTAGTTGAACGGTGAGAGTTGAGTAGCTGTGATCAAGGTATGCTGCTAATAGACTTGAGTGTGAACCTCCTGTTATTTTCAGAACCTCCTGCGTAGTTTCTGGGTATAAATGCTGTATTGTAACAGCTGTAATATTCCCGCCTATACCGACTGCTGCCCATGCACCTATGAAAGCGAACACTGCCTTACCGAAGTTAGGTATATCGAAGAACCCGGCTTCCAGGTTAAGGCTGAGAGCAACTATAGTATATACAGCCATCAGGAAAAGCAGTTCAAGTAATGAATTAACTGTTGACCTTATACCGATGCCTATTGCTGATAAGATAACAAGGATTATTACAGTTATCCAGCCCCAAGAAACCCTAAACCCTTTTTCCCCTTCACTCACTTGTCTCCACCTCCTCTCCCTTCATTCCAAGGCTTTTTTCTCCTTTACCGCGAATTTTCCTCCACCATGCACCATAATTTACACCCCCCAATCCTTGTGGGAGGACTAATAATACGATTATAATTACACCAAGACTGAAAACCTTCGGGTAATTGACTAACACAATGTTTTCAGGTCTATGATATATGCTGGAGAACATCCATGATAGGAAGTCCCCTGTATACTTGCTCCCAAGTAATTCGAAAATGCCTATGAGGAATCCACCTATGACTCCTCCGAAAATGCTTCCAAGCCCCCCTGCTATGCTTCCAGCGAATATACTGACTATTAGTAGATTGCTAGTATTCGGGTTCACGGGAACATGGAAGGCTAGTATGACGCCAGCCATTCCTGCTAGTCCTCCAGCTATAATCCAGGCTACTATTTGCACTAAATTCACATTTACTCCGACTACTTCAGCTAAATGAGGGTTCTCTATTGAGGCTCTCATAGCTGTACCAAACTTGGTGTATTTAAGGAAAGCCCAGAATATTGTAGCAATGACGAATAGAATTATAGGACCTATAATTGCTGTTGCTAATATAGGTTGTCCGTGGATATTAATCGTGGGCTCATAGCTTAAAGGGTATCTTGAAAGGGTGTCTAACCCTTCTCTACCGTATTCCGGCCTTTTGATACTAGCATAGATAGTGTATGATGCAAAAAGCATGAGATCCACAGCGAAAGTCGCTATCATCAGCCCAGTTATGGTATTCCCTTTATTAGCTAACGGCCTGAGGACGAATATGTACATTCCAACAGCGATAAGGGATCCTATGATGAAAGCTAGTGGGAAGCCGTAGAGGAAATAGTTGTATGTCAGCTTTTTATGGAATATTTTTACAAGCCAAAGCAAGCTATACATTCCGGCTACAGCGAAGTCTGCGTGAGCAAAATTCGGTACCTTTGTTGTTATATATGTAAGTGACAAACCTAAACTCAGGAATCCTAGGCTAGATGCGTAAGCAAGAGTTTCAAGTATTAGTCTGCTCACCACGAGAATTAACACCTCACTTCTTAATTCCTAAATAGAGTTTCCCTAGCTCTGGGTTACGCAATAGGTCAATTGCCTTACCCGTATAACGCATGTGTCCACTGACCATGAGTATGGCTTCCTCACCCATCTGTAACGCGACCTTAGCATTCTGCTCGACTAGAATTATGGTTATATCCAATTCATCTCTTAGCTTTTCAATTCTGTTGAGAATCATTTTAGAGAGTCCAGGGCTTAGGGCTCCAGTAGGCTCATCGAACATCATTAATTTGGGCCTCCGCAATAAAGCCATACCCATAGCTAGTAACTGCCTTTGACCACCACTAAGAGTCCCTGCCCGCTGGTTCCACCTTTCCTTTAGTAGTGGAAACCTGGACAGTATCTCTTCAATTCTATCTCGAAGAACATTACTATCAAGAGTATATCCAGCCATCTTCAAGTTTTCGGCTACAGTAAGTTTGGAAAAAACATTATCTAACTGAGGTAGATAGGCTATTCCTAGTTTAGTCCTCTCGTGGGGCGGGACTTTAGTTATATCATCTTCATCGAAGATTATATTTCCACTATAAATATTCGTCAAGCCAAATACTGTTTTCAGAAATGTAGATTTACCGCTACCGTTAGGGCCTACGATAACAGTAATATATTTCTCTTTAAACTGGTATGATATATCATATAAAATATGTAGTTTACCATATCCTGAATGAACATTTCTTACTTCCAATAAAACCTTCATTTTTAGCCCTCCAAATAACTCTGTATTACCTTAGGATCATTCATGACTTCTTCAGGGGTGCCTTCGCTGATAACCTTACCTTGAGCCATAGCATACGTATAATCAGCATATGGAGCAGCTATATCTAGTCTGTGCTCAATAATAAGCATAGTATAACCCATTTCATCTACCATCCTCCTGAGGAAATCGAAAATTTCAATAGCTAATGTAGGATTAACGCCTGCAGTCGGTTCATCCATTAAAACCATCTTCTTATCGCCGAGCAAAACCCTGGCAACCTCTAGAAGCTTCATTTGACCACCGCTTAAAGCAGTCGCTCTAGAATCCCATAGATGATTTAACTTAGTCATTCTCAAAATTTTGAATCCGTCAATGACAAGATTATTCTCAAATTTAAACCATTTACTTCTTCTAGGCCCGGTGATAAGTCCTTCACCTGGATGGTTTGATTTTGCTACAACCGAGTTTTCTAGAACAGCAAGTTTATCAAACAAATGCGGTATCTGGAAACTTCTAGCAATACCTTTCTCGAATACCCTATGAGGCGGTAGTCCTGTGATATCTTCGCCATTGAATAGTATTTTCCCATCATCTGGCTTATATACTCCTGATATCACGTTTATCAAGGTGGTTTTACCGCTCCCATTTGGGCCTATTAGTAAAGTTATCTTATTCTCGGGGACACGTAAGGTCGCCTTATCTAGAGCTCTAAGGCCTCCGAACAGTTTTACAACATCATACGCCTCCAGCAAATAGTTCCCCGTCATTGAATTCACCCACTATTAGCCCACTGTATTGAATCCACTAATAGAAAGCTCAATATAAAAAGTCACCTTTAACGATTTAAACTAATCTCACTTAGTTCCTATTAATTGTGGGTCATACTTTAAAGAAAAATTTAAAAAGGTTATATAAGAGGTCACTTTTTCATAGCCCACCAAGCAGCTCCTATGATTATTATGATTATTATGATTACAGCAGTCCATAGCAGTGCGGAGCTTGTCCCCTTATTGGTAGTCGTACTTGATGAGGATGAAGTCTGTGTTGTTGATGTCGTACTTGTCGTCGTTGAAGTGGTTTGTGTTTCTACCGGAGGCTGTAATTTCCATACGATCTTATCTTCCTTATGGAGGTACATTCCTGCCTGTTCCCATTGGTATTGTGTGCCGTTTTTCTTAACTACCCATAGAGCATAGTCTGCAGATGCCCTGTCACCGTTCTGATTTAGTTCGATGAATCCTGTTGCTCCTAGCCCGGTGTTCTTATAGTTATTTGGATCTGAAACGACTTGCGGTAAGTATTTTGCTATGAGGTCGGCATCGTATTTGCCTGCTTTAATTAAAGCTAGTGTAGCAGCCCAAACAATATCATATGCCGCTAACGCATATGTGTCAGGAGCGTTTCCTGTTGTTTTTATGATATAGTTAGCCACTCTCGTCTGCTTCTCATTGTTTGGAGCACTGAATATAGGGTTCAGGAAGAACGTCTTTTCAGCGAAGGCAGCCGCTGTAGGATCGCTTGTTATTTCCGATAGTAATGCTGTTCCATCACTACCAAACCATTTCACTTCTCCGAGGGCTTTATAGCTTGATGCTATGTCTCCTATTTGAACCCACTCATTGAAGCTGATTGATAGAACTCCTATCTGGCTTGCCTTGTAACCGCTGTTCAAGAGTTGCTGAACTTCCGTGTTTGCCTGGTCTACCACATTCGCGAAGTTAGGTGCTTTTGGATCATACTTAACGGGAGTAGCTACTTTACCGTCTGGAACTATTTGCTGGAATGTCTTAATAGCTTCTGTGTATAGACCGATTCCCCAGTCATCATTCCTAACAATGGGAACAACTGCCTTTATGCCAAGGGCATTCATTGCTTTGGCAATCACAGGACCTTGTATAACGTCAGTAGGGCAGAACCTATAAACCATATCATTAGGTATAGCAAGGCTTGGGGCTGTGCTGCTCTGGCTTATAATGAGGACGTGGTTCTGATCAGCTATCTGTTTGACTTGAGCTACTTCTGCACTAGTCTGAGGTCCTATTACTACTTTCACTCCTAGGCCAATTAACGCGTTTAGCTTTGCTACTGCTTGAGTAGGCTGTGTACCAGTATCCTCGATTATAATGTCTATCTGGAAGTTGTATCCATTATCCTTAAGCCATTTATTAACATCATCCTTAGCTAATAGTACGGATGCTTTACTGCTTGCACCATAGCTTGCTAGGTCTCCTGTTAGAGGTAGTAGTGCTCCGAACTGGATAGTCCCAGTGAGACCTCCCTGAGCTCTTGCTGGCACCAAATTATATGAGAATGGTAGCATTAGCATAACGAGAAGAATGCTTGCGATTAGGAGTTTCTTGTCCATAATATCCCACCTTTTCTTTTATATCTAGCTTTAAGGTTTGTCTAATACTTTAAATAGTATGTGCTTAATTAAAAAAGATTGTTTTTATATATGCAAATTATGGGAAAACATTCCCAACTAAACTAGTTAAATCTAAAAACCTTTACGTAGGTAATGGCTATTCGGGATTAAGGATTGACTGAAAAAACGGCGGAACATAAAAGCCTCTTAATGTATGACGCTTATCGTCCCACGACATTCTATAGTGTTGTAGCGTTGTTGATAGTGTTAACTGTTATTATATACGTTGTACTTGCAAGGGATGTAATATCTCTTATTTTATTAGTGGTTCCATTGTGGCTGTATAATTATGTCCAGAAAAAATTCAAACCTCTATATGATAGTAGATTTAAAATTAAAGATGGTAGGTTGATTATAGAGTTTCCTAGGCTTCCGCGAATTAAGAAAATTAGCATGGGAAGACTATCTATTGTTCATCAGGTTAGTAAGGCAGGTGAAGACATTCACGTTGAATTTGAAGAGAGGTCTAGTGTGGTTTATAAATTAGAGAAGCCTACGACCATATCTATGAGATCATTGGGAAGCAAGTTTTATACTGGTGCTAGGATTGAACCCACTTATCTTACAGCGTTATTCGAAGAAGCATATAGGCTAGAGTATAGTGATCGTATTGTCTATTTAGGATTAATAAAACCTAGGGAGCTTATAGTTGCAGACAATGCGGGTTTTGATGTATCGCTAAATAATAGTACTCTCAAGGTTAAAGTCAGAGGTTTTGAGCCGCCGATAACAGTTAAATCTTATAGCAGATGCTGCGGTTTCCATTCTAAAGAGGTTCTGGTTGGCAAAGTAAATGAGCTTAAAGACGAGCTTGCAATTAAACTTGGAGTACCTGAGATGACAGGAATAGCAATCATACCGGACAAACCCTACCTACCAAGCCTTCTAGGAGGCATGCTCTCCTCCGTAAACTACCCTATTTCATATATGTCAAATCATCCTGACTCAGAGCTTGTTGTAGAGATTAATGATTCAACAGAGAATAATGGAGAGATTATTATTAAGCCGAAAAATAACCAAGATAAAAACTAGGTGTACTTCTTAATGAATGATAGAGAGAAACCTCCCCGGAATCTTACTCGTCTAGCAGGGAGTACATACCTGTTAAGAGGAAGTCCTGTGACTATAGTTTACAAAGACAATGATACAGCCTATGTTATAGACCCCGGACACGGCAGTAGGAGAACTAAACAGTTAAGACAAGCACTAAATGACCTAAAAGTCAACAGGATTATCGCATTGATCACTCATTATCATAGTGATCATCTGGGTATAACCAGCAAACTTAATCCCGATGAAACTGTTGCACCAGAACAAGACGCCTTATTCGTGAAGGATCCAGAGCTCAGAATTCTTGTAACATTCGGCTATCCTATACCACCTGGCCATCCATCCTTACCATTTGATGCTCCCGGAGTAAATGTTTCCACATCATTTACACCAGGAGCACATATAGGTCCCTTAGAGACTGTTCATTTACCCGGGCATACACCAGGCCAAGTAGGCGTTGTCACACCTGATAACGTTCTCTACTTAGCTGATGCTGCATTCGGTTTAAGAGTATTAGAAAACTATTACATCCCTTACCACCTAGACTATCCCAAGGCTGTAAATACGCTTCACAAGATAAGAGATGAAATAGCTAGGGATGTGAATATTATAGTTTTTGGGCACGGTCCACTGGTAAGTAAATCTGAAGCTGTGTCAATAATTGAGGAAAATATAAGGCATCACGAAAAGGTCAGTTCTAAAATAATTGAGAGTGCTCCTACCCGCAGTGTAGAAGAGCTTGTTATTAATATACTTAGGAAAGCTGGGAAGCAACCAACTCTTCAACTTGTTTTATTAGCCACGGGGTCTGTTAAGAGTATCATAGCTAGAGAATACGGATTAGACCTTGCTGATGACAGAGTTATTGCGAAGGATGCATAGCTTCAATATGTTTTTCCTTCCCGCATCCTCGTATGCCGGCAAAACCGCCTATTACCCCTGTGAACGATGCAGCTATAATGGAAGATGTGAGTGAGATTCCAGCGGTAATAGCTCCTATTGTTATACCTATTACTGGAGATCCTAGCATGCTTGTTAGAAAAGTTACTAACCCAAAATATAATACTGAGGCCAGTATTGATGATGTAAGTCCAGCCAAGACTCCCTTCATCGGACTACAAGCATAGTATCCAGCTAGAAAGCCGCCTATGAGGCCGGCGAGAACGAATCCTCCGATAAACCCAATTGGTATTATTGTAAAAACTATGAATAATACAAATAGTATGGTTGTACCTACGAGTATAGCTTTTCCTAGCAAAGCAAACCACCTTACTGTAGTTTCTCTACCCTGCATGTGTAATAAAAATTCTATCATAGGAGAAATATGTAAGCCATAACTATAATCGTCGTTATAAAGGCTGCAATAGAACTTAATAGGATAGACTTACTTAATTTAGCCTGGAAATATTCGACAGTTAAAGCAAGGCAAAGATGTACTGGGCTAACCATTACTCCCATGTATCCTCCTGTAAATGCTGCTAGAAGAGTTGGAGCGCTTATAAGTCCTTTACTTGGTTCAATTAAAGGTAAAAGCAATGGTATTGCTGTCGCAGCAAAGAATGCTTCGCCTCCCGCTGCAATACCTGCTATAAATGTGACTAAATAAGAAACTATATATGGATTAAGCCCGGATGATTCTGCCAAGTGTAGTAGGTCGGTAGGTGCACTTGTCCTAACGAGTAGTTCCTTGAAAATAAGGCTTAGTACTATCACACCTATAATTGTTGGAGTAGAGGCGAATAGTACGGCTTTCATTATTTTCTCCATACTAGGTTTATAGTAGAATACCACTAGGATTAATGTAATTATTATGCTAATTACCATGTTTATGTTCAGAAATATTACAAGTGTTGCTATAAGAATAAATGGCCATAACCCGTAAAGTAAGTCTAGTAGTGATCCTCTTTCATTTAAATGGCAAGTTTTGCTTCTAAGTAGAACTAATGCAACTAATACTCCTGCTATTAACGATGCTATCCCCGCAGGCCAAGTTATTCTTATTATACTTCCTTCTTTTACCCCTAGTACTGCTGCAGATATTATGAGAGCTTGAAAAAGCGGCCATACTGGAACCCATATATGTCTAAACCAGAAATTAAGGTATACAGATGTTTCTTTATCTAGCTTAAGCTCCTCGAGATACCTATCTCTTACAATGATAGCTGAAACCAAAGCACCTCCAGGCATAGGAAGCAATCCTACCAGACTAGGAACAGCTATTCCTCCGAAACGGCAGCCGCCTTTGCTAGCACCTTTTAATAGTCTATCTAACACTCCTACTTCTTTCAAAATCCCGGCAGTCATTAGGGAAAAGTAGAGTATAACAATGGCTCTAATATCATTCCATGAGAAGAAAGCTATAACTGAGCTTTCAATTATTCCAGGTGTTGTCGCTAGAATAATAAATGAAACAACCATAGTTAGTATACTATAAAATGCTTTTGCCCCCCTGCTTGATGCCGCAACAAGTAAGGCGTAAGATACTATAAATGCTGTTAATCCATGGAGCAGGGGTAAATGCACAGCTCACTCCTCCAGGAATTGGATTCCATTGCAAAGTGGTATATATCGATTACTCAAATACTCCTTCGAATAAATTCAAATCCAAAGGATGATGAATCATCATAACTAGTAGGTGGATAAATGTGAAACCCTCTACATTAAGAAAAATTAGTAGTATAGGGATAATAGAAACCCTAGCTATACTAGCAGTTTCACTAGGTATTCTACCCATAGGATATCCGAAGATACATGCAAAGCTAATAGTATACGGGCTTATGCCTGTATTCGTGTATTCAATAGCTATGGTCTACCTTGCATCATCAAAGCCAAAGTTCGATAGGATAATCCTCCCATGGCTGCTCATAACATACCCCTTTATCCTGGTGGCTCCTTTCGTTTCACTGTTAGGGAATTTTAATGTTCTCATGTATTATTGTGGAGCTACTATGATATTTGCATCAATACCCTTCTTCCTAGGAGGAATAGTTAAGAAGGGCAGTTTACGCATTAGCCTATTCCTACTAGGCCTCTCAATGCTTCAGACAGGTATAATATTATTAGCAAACGTTTTGACCTATAACCTGAAGCTTCAGCCGTCTGAAATGGGAGTAGCTGCTCTAATAGCCTTTCCTGTAACTGCCATATACGCCGTTTCTGTCCATGCTGTTCCAAAGACCTATAGACTAGAACCTGAAAAATTGTCGACAGCCATATTAATCGCGAGCCTTTTACTGGGAACAATATTTTATACAACTGGATATTATGAGTATGCGTTGATGCTTTACGCTATATCATTCTTAGCTTACCCTGTATCTACTCGCCTATACAGGCTTAGGGAATGGGAGAAAAGCATTAAAGCCAAAAAGGATACTCCAGGCAGGCCAGGAAACCTATACTTCATATATAGCCACTACTATGTAGTGTTTTTCACTATCTTAACCCCGATTAGCCTATACCTATATACGAACGGATTAATCGGGAATATCTTTACATTAATACACGTGCTAACAGTCGGCTTTATAGGAATCCACATCTATATACACGCTCCAATGATGGTTCCTGTAGTAGTTGACGTTAAAACGAAGAGAAGATACACAGTGCTACCACCACTACTACTAACACTAGCAGCAATAATATGGCCTTTCTCCGGTATACTATCCTATGTGCTAGTAATACTGAGCCTCTGCAGGCTATTTGACGTGATCCTAGGATATATACCTGAGAAACTTTATGCTCCATTCCGAATCAAATAATTCTTTTCTCGATAGAATATTGTTTATACTCCATTGGGAGCACATCATTACTTAATGGTTGATGCGATTTGCCAAGATACCCTGATAGGCCTCACATAGGAGTAGGAGCCTTGGTAGTGGAGAAGAGTAAGGTATTGATGGTTAAGAGGAAGTATCCGCCGAGGGAAGGTTATTGGAGCATTCCAGGCGGACATGTGGAACTTGGTGAAAGACTGGAAGAAGCTGCAGCCAGAGAATTAATGGAAGAAACGGGTTTAGAGGCAGAACCAATAGGTGTAGTGAATCTCGACGAGCTTATAGTTTATGATAGAGATGGGAGCATTGAATACCATTATGTTCTCGTAGACGTTTTGCTTAGGCGGAAAGGAGGAACGCTGAGGCCAGGTAGTGATGCACTTGATGCTACATGGATGAATGTTCAGGAAGTCGTGGATCGAGAGGATGTCACGATGAGTACTAGGGGGCTTATAGACAAGATTATTAAAGGAATAGTGAGACTGGATAAACCCTTCAAGCCAAAGCTTACAAGCTATACTTCTTAGATCAAACCTTTGAGTTTATGTCTCAATACTTCAGCAATCTCTCTAGGATCGCCTTTCCCACCTAATTTCCTCATAACTCTACCTATCAAATAGTTGAAAGCTTGCTTCTTCCCCATTAATAAGTCATTGACAGCCTTAGACTCCTCAATTAGAACTTCTTCAACAGCTCTCTCCAAAACCTCGCCACGCGGTAAACCTCCCTCTATTTCCATTATCTTCTTTACACTCTCACCAGTCTCCATCGCCCTAGGCAAAATCAAGTATTTCACAATCTCACGATGAACAATATTTTTGTCAAGTAATTCTGCAAGATAAGCTAGATCTGTTGCAAGAGGAACATACTCTAGTCCTTTCTTTTCCCTAAGTCCCTTAACAACATTGCCTAGCATCCATGCAATTAAACCAGGGTTCCTATATATAGATACAGCTGTAATGAACGTCTTAGCTAGATCGAGTTCCCTTATGATACTCCATGCAAGTCCATTATCAACGCCATATTTATTCATGTCGCTCCAAAGCTTTAGTGGAGTGAATCCTAATGCCTTCTCAGCCTTAACCATCATTGACCGGGTAACTCTCAGCGGTGGAAGATCAGGGTCAGGAAAATACATGTAGTCAGTTTCCTCTTCCTTGCTTCTAGTAGCTTTACTGACTCCTTTAACAGCATCCCAATGCCTCGTCTCTCTAGCTATCTTCCCCCCAGCCTCCACTATCTTAGTCTGCCTTAAAATCTCGTATCTTAATCCTCTTTCAACCTCGATAAGGCTACCGATATTCTTCAATTCAACTCTTCCATCGCCGCCTTCAACACTGATATTGGCATCGACTCTAAATGCCCCTGAAAGCCTTGGATCAGTTACCCCTAGATACCAGAGTGTAAGAAGTAGGTTTTCTACAGCTATCCTAGCCTGCCTAGCATCATGTAACTCCGGCCTTGTAACTATCTCAAGTAATCCTACACCACTCCTATTATAGTCGATTAGAACCCGGTTGCTCCCAATTATTCCCCCTCTCTCGTAAACAGCTTTACCAGGATCCTCCTCTATGTTGATCCTATCCAACCCCACACTATGTATGCTCCAATCAAAGGGGTCTATATAATCGAGTCTCCCCCCAAGACATACTGGGGCACCTGCTACAGTCTTGTACTGGGTTATTTGATAATTCTTCGGGAGATCAGGATAAAAGTAGTGTTTCCTAGTAAACACCAGCCATTCAGGTATCTCACAATTCAATGATTTAGAAGCTGTCACAGCTAGTTCAACTGCCTTCCTATTAACCACAGGCAGAGCTCCTGGGAACCCCATACATACCGGGCATACATTTGTATTCGGGGCCTTATCCCGATAATCTACTGGGCAGTTGCAGAAAAGCTTGGTTTTTGCCCCAGTTACCTGTACATGCACCTCCAAGCCTATCTTCACTTTCCCAACCATAAGCGTCGCCTCAAGATATAGGAGTCATAAACCCAACCTCATCCTCTACTATACTAGCAAGTCCGAAAAGCCTTGACTCTGAGAAGATAGGGCCCATCCATTGTATTCCAACAGGGAATCCCTTGATGATACCTGCAGGCTGAACAAGAGCAGGAATACCCGCTAAGTTGGCTGTCACAGTCATGACATCCATACTATACATTTTTACAGGATCCTCTAATTTATCACCAAGCTTCGGAGGAAGAATGGGGCTAACCGGACTTAGCACCGCTTGATAATCTCTGAACAATTTAATCATTGAGTCTCTGATCACTCTCCTAAGCTTCGTCGCCTTAACATAGTACTCCCTACTATACCCCTCCATAAGCATGTATGCACCCATAAGGATCCTCATTTTAACCTCAATACCAAAGAACTCGCCTCGAGCCTTCGCAGCACAATCCCAGTAGCCACGACACTTCTTTACCCTATTGCCATGGATAACGCCATCATATCTTGCTAAGTTACTTGATGCTTCAGCCATCGCTATAACATAGTATGCCGGTAGTGAGTGCTTCAGGGTTTCAATACTGACCATGTCGACGGTGAAACCCTTTGATTCTAGGAAGCTTACAGTATTCCAGAATATTTTAAGTATCTCTTCATCTGCTTCTTCAACGAGTTCCTTGATTATTGCTATTCGTGTTTTCTCCGCCTCCACGCTCGCCACGGAATACTCTTGATCCACACCTATTGTAGTAGAGTCTTTGGAGTCGTCTCCTTTGATAACGTTGTATAGAAGCGCCAGATCCTTTACCGTTCTGGCCATCGGAGATATTTGCTCCAAGCTATTAGCGTAAGGGATCAAACCGTACCTGCTCACTGTGCCATATGTAGGTTTAAGAGCTACAGTACCCGTATAAGCCGCGGGTAGCCTAACGCTTCCACCGGTATCGCTTCCTAATGCCAAGTCAGCTCCTCCATATGCTAAGACTGCACCGCTTCCACCACTACTGCCTCCAGCCGTGCAGTCTAAGCACCATGGATTATGCACTGGCCCGTAAAGTGTATTTTCACTTGTGGATCCCATCGCGAACTCGTCCATATTCGTCTTACCTATAATTACGGCTCCCTCCCGTATTAGTTTCTCTATTACCGTAGCATTGTAAGGTGGGATATACTTCTCGAGTATTCGGGAGGCGGCAGTTGTCGGCATCCAGTTTGTAGATATGTTATCTTTTACTGCGATAATTACTCCTGTGAGTCTCCCCTTCAACTTTACTTGCCTATCCAGAGATTCTTCTAGTTTCTCCTTTTCATCTATGTGAATGTATGCATTTACCTTAGATTCCCATCTCTCAATTCTATCTAGGATCTCTTCTAAGTGATCGTAAGGGTTTATTTGACCGTTCTGTATCCCCCTAGCTATCGCTGTAGCCGTCTTCATTCATAACCACCTTTCCATGGGGCAAGAATATAGCCGTCCTTAAGCCTCATCCTAAGGCTTTTCCTAATTTCTTCGCTACCATAAGGTTCAGGCTCGTCTTCTCTTGTTTTACCAGATACCTCGAGCACGTGATACAGCGGCCTTATCTCTTCAACATTAACTGAGTCAAGCTGCGAGAAAAATTCTCTTACACTTGTTAACCTTCTGCACATTTCCTTTTCTTCGTTCAGAGATAAATGAAGCCTTGTTCTTTCAGCTAGTTTATTTAGGATGATGCATTCATTTTCAGTTAAAACGCACACCTCGCACCCCGAATTAATGGCTCATGGGATGGGGTTGGAGTTACATAGTATATAAGAATCACGTTGATTCTAGAGCTAGTATGGCTATTGTTGTGTAAACCATGAATCTAGCGAATTCACGCCACCCTAAACTCTTAACCTCCGGGGGAGAGGCTTCTATAGTTCTTGGGCGTGTATCTTGAAGTAAGAATTTGATGGTTGGTTAAAGGATACCTATTGTAATGTAGGGATTATATAATGGGGTTAGGAGGGCTAGAATCCACAGTAGAAGGCTTATCTATGCATTAATCCTTCTGTAGGGTAGGATTGATTCTGTGTAGGCTGATGTAGCTACCACGTGTATGGTGGTTAGTCCCTCAGCCTCTCTTTGTAGCTTGGCAGGAGTACTCACCTATGCTCTGGTCTATCTGTGTAGTTATTAACTTAAACCTGATACATGGGGGACTCGGATAGAGCTGCTAGCAACACAGCACTGTCAATACTCCCGATATCGTCGCTATTACCCAAGACCTTACAAGCCATCCTATGTCTTCTCAGGATTTTATCCATTTTATACTCCACAAGCTTTATGAAATGCCTTCTGCACAGATACCTCGTCTGATAGCCGATGTAGGCAATGGCAGGGGACTTATATATGCTACTTCCGCTCATCTAATGATCCTATGGACATCCAAGGCTCCCTTACCGCATGATGTTATCACTGAGGTTATTATGTTAAGTTTTATTATTATAGAGCTATAGTATAGATAGTAGGGTTAATTAACCCTACTATCTATACTAGGATCATGATAAGGTGTTCATGGATGCCTTCTAGTAAGCTAGTTAGATTAGATGAAGCACTGGAGCTTGTTGAGGATGGGATGAGTATAACCATTAGTGGAATAACTTTCAGTAGGAACCCTATGACGTTCATTGCAGGCCTCATTAAGACGGGCAAGAAAGACCTTTATTTCATAGATAGAGAGCCTGGTTTCGGCCTTGATATCCTTGTAGCGTCTGGCGCGGTTAGAGGAGTTAGGGCAGCAATGGCTACCTTTGAACTCTACGGTCTGGCTCCTAGCGTTAGAAGCGCTGTTGAGCATGGGAGAATAGAGTTTTTGGAGGATACTTGCGGAGCTATTATAGCTGGTTGGAAGGCAGGCGCATACGGTATACCCTTCATGCCTGTTAGAGGGGTTCTGGGATCTGACCTAGTTAAATTACATGAGGAGGCTGGTACATGGAAGGTGATAAAGGACCCCTTCGATGGAGAGGAGGTATTGGCTGTCAGGTCCGTTGAGCCCGACGTGGCTGTGGTACATGTGCATTATAGTGATGAGTATGGAAATGCTATGATAGAGGGTCCTCGCTATGAGGATGAGCTCAAAGTAAGGTCTTCCAAGAAGGTCATATTGACTGCTGAGAAGATAGTACATAGTGACTATCTAAGAATGGTTCCCCACGTCTTATCCGCGTCAACGCTTCACGTTGACGCTGTAGTATACGCTCATATGGGAGCCTGGCCTACTGCGATGTATGGGCTATACCAGGCTGACTATGATTCAATAGGAGAATACTATAATTCTGTCAAGAAGGGTAAGGCCATGGAGTGGATAGAGTCTAGGCTTCTAAAGAGGTGGTTGTAAGATGGCGGCTAATCCTAGGCCCACTGATTATATGATAAAGTGTATGGCTAGCCTAATAGAGGATGGGGAGTCAGTATACCATGGTCTAACAAGCCAGCTTCCAGTGCTTGCAATGGTCTATGCAGCTAGGGTGCTTAAAAGAGACTTCGTATGGATAAGTGTGATAGAGTCTAATATGCCCGTGGTCGAAAGGGTTAGGATAACTCCTTCAACTGGGGACCCGTATTCCCAGCCCTATAGCGTTAGCGATTTGACGACAATAGATGTCTTCGATCTAGCAGCTAGGGGAAGGGTAGACGTAATGTTCTTCGGAGCAGCTCAAGTCGATGAGAGAGGCAATACTAATCTGACGGTTATAGGCGATTACAAGAAGCCGAGGGTGAAGTTGCCAGGTGGAGCGGCGACTGCATTCCTCTTCCCTCTTATTAAGAAGCTCATAATCTGGTCACGCCATGATAAGAGGAACTTGGTGAAGAAGGTGGACTTTATAACAGGGCATGGAGGAGGTAGAGTTGAGAGGAGCATGCCGCTCTATCTCTGCACTAGCAAGGCACTAATAGAGTATGTCAAGGAGGGCCCTGTCCTAAAGGCTATATTTGAGGGTGTTACAGTGGGTGATGTACTTGAGAACTCTTCGATGAATATAATAATTAGGGGGGAGCCGGAGATTATAAAGGCTCCCGACAAGGAGGCTATGACCATAATAAATGAGCATGATCCCCGAGGCCTCAGGTATCTCCAGGGATACGGTTAAGACCGCGAAATTAACTCCTGAAATCCTTTTTCCTACTCTAGTAAACTCAGCTTAAATGCAATCTACCACCCTCAGCGGGCTGAACTATAATAATTAAATCTCTTAGCCTCGACCTTCTCCTTTCTCAGTGGTCTATGAGGGGTTGCAAAGGGTTAGTATACCTGTCAATATGGGCAGGTATAGGATACTTGCATTGATGTCTGATAAGGGAATTTGAGAATGGAGGTAAATTATTTACAAGGTGTTATTTCACATGTTGGCTGGGTGATAGTCTTTGACTCTCTTGTCTGGGTTCCTTGGAAACGCTGAAATACTTTGAAGTTACCAGCTAAACCTCTCAATATTTGTTTGTTGTATTCATTTGAGTCAATCCTTATTGGATCCGTTCTTGATTTATGTATAACTTGGAGGGCTGATGGGGATCGATGGGCAAACCCTAGACTCTCCGGTTAAGAAAGGAGGGTGTGAGGAAGCTCTGCAATACTGAAGCCCTCCTAAAATGCTTCTCCAGCGACTGTGACGATGACACGCCTCATAGACCGGGGCCCGTCTAGCTCAACTAGGAATATGTTTTGCCATGTACCTCTAACTAACTTCCCGTTCTCGACGGGGAAACTTCTGTCGGCACCTATAATACCAGCAGCTAAATGGGCATGTGCATTATTATCAATTCTATTATGCATCCAGTCACCCCCGGGCCTGAACAATTCCCTTATCAGCCTAACGTAATCGCCGAGTAGACCCTGTTCGTATTCATTAGCTATAATGGCTGCCGTTGCATGGGGGACGAAGACATGGGCTAACCCATCCTTGATCCTGCTCTCTTCAACTATTCTCTCTATATCCCTTGTCATATCAACGAATTCAATTAGCTTGCTTGTTCTATAGGTTATCTCTTTCCTGTGAATCTTGAATCCAGTCATATGAACCACCATATTGTTAGATTATATCCAGTGAAGACAAAAATAGCATACCTTATAGAATCCTTGAATAGGGTTCCAAGAGATTGAAAGATAGGATTGTACCTTACATACCGTCGACTAAGAAGGTAGCACAAACTGCTTTGAATGAGGCTTTAGCTCATCGAGCCAAGATTCTGGTTGACCTTGGCTCTGGCGATGGACGCGTACTTGTTATGGCTGCAAAGTACTTCGGATTAAAGGCTATCGGATATGAGATCGATGAGGATTTATGTGTATTAGCTGAGGTTAACGCGAGGGAGAATGGTGTCGATGATCTAGTCGAGGTTAGATGTGAGAGTTTTTACAAGGCTGATTTAGGTGAGGCTGACATAATTTATGCTTACCTTTATTCAAGCATACTAGATACACTTAAACCCCTCTTCAAATCAGCCCCCTACTTCTCTAGAATAGTTGTTGTAGATCTCTTTATTCCTAAGTGGTATCCTATTAGGATTAAAAGATTGTTAGATGAGGCTGGTGTTGTAAGGAGTATAGGTGTATACTTTCGAGGAATTAGTGATGATCTCATTAAACGGTCTTCGTCCCACATTCAGCCTTCTTAGATTTCTATTCTCCTATACATGGTTAACCCACTAGTGTAAAATCGTTGGTTAATAAAAACTCTGGGTACTAAATTAATTTGTAGTGGTGAGTAAATATGAGATATAAGAGGAACTGGTTCAGGATAGATTACAGGGTAACGTCTATGGATACTGAAGTGCTTATACCAACAGGAAAACTATTGGAGCCTGTAGTTAGGAAGTACAAGTGATTTTTTCTATCAAATCCAGTAACTTCAAGGCTTCGCCGAGTTTTCGCGGTGGAATCTTGTGATGTTTAATTGCAATTATTGGAATATTTTTCTTGCAGGCAGTTTGCTTGAGTTCTCTTAGGACATTCTCTTGAGTCTCATATATACCTATGTTTTCCGCTGACTCTCTAGATAAGAGCCTGTTAACAATTATCAAGTCAACTCTAGCTTTCATCTCTTCAAGGAATTTAATAGTATTCCCCGTCTCAAATAACGGCAGAGGCTCTGGTGTTAGAACACTCACATAGGCTGTCCTATTAGGCTTTATAAGGTTCTCCAGAAGAGTTGAATATTCGCCTTTTAGCTTATAAAGCCTTCTAAGAACAGGGTCACTAGGCTCTATCTCTCTACCCATAGTTCTAGCGATAGTGTATCGAAGGTTAATTATTCTCTTTCTAAGCTTGATAAGCTCGTCAAACCAAAATAAATATAACCTTGGAAGCCTAAGAATCCTATAGGTAACTCCAGTTGGAGGAGTGTCAATAACTATATAATCATATTCGTTTTTGTTGAATAGACCGGATATAAATCGTAAGTACACCTCCTCCTCAAAACCCGGATTATGCTTTAAACTTTCAACAACATTATCAGCACTAACTATAGATAATCCGGGCATAACACTCCTTATAAGGCTAACATAATCTTTGCTTTCCTTCTTTATAAGCTCCCTAACATCCACTTGCATGACATCCAAGTTCTCCTTGATAGAATATGTTTTCATAGGTTTTTCAAGGTTCAAATATTCGAGTAAATGCATAGCTTGATCTAGGCTAACGAGTAAAACTTTATGATTCATTGATAATTCATGAGCGAACAATATGGAAAGAGTAGTTTTACCTACACCTCCTTTACCGATTACAATTGTGAGCTTATTCTTCTCACCTTTTTCTCTTATAAGAGGCTGAGTAAGTAGAGGCTCACTCAAAACTAGTCACCACTCACCGCCTAAAGTACTGAAATAATCAGCTATAACATCAGCACCTAGAAACGCTCTTTTCTCCATAATCTTGATTTCGTCGGTAACTAAGGGTAACAATTCTCTTGCCACACGACCGGGGATCAGTGGAATACCTATTATACCACCAAGGATCATAGTGAGAAAAGCCATTTCAAGGTCGAGATATTCTTGCTCTAGTGTTTCAACACTCTGCTCTCTCATAGCTTGAAATATACCCTTATTGAAATTTACGAGTTCACGAATAATTGATTTAAAAAAAGAGAGAATTTCAGGCATTTTTATATATCATCTCCAACTGTTATTTTCCTCTTTTACCCCATAAGCCTTTTACGAATAATACTATCAGCAGGAAGTCTAGAATCAAGCTTATAATCACTATGCTACCAGCTCCTACCTGTTGTACGTGCGGTATATGCTGCATGACTGCTACGATCCACCATCCAAGAGCTACTGTTACAGTGATCCATAGGAACCATGCTGGAACCTGTATGAGCCAATTAATAGCTCCGCTTACCTTCTGGACCCTATAAGCCCATAATGCTACTGTAAGCAATGCCAAAGCTGCTAGCAATTGGTTAGTTCCAGCGAACGCAGGCCATATTACGTTGTACGCCGCTACAACCTTCCCGCCTATCTTGACATTTGGATATGCCATTGCAGTACCAAACAATACTGCTAGGAATCCAGCTACCCATCTATTAGCTATTGCTTTATAAAGCGTTGGAGCAGATTCCCTGAGCGGATCGAAGAATTCTTGCCATGCGAATCTTGCTAGTCTCGTTGCAGTGTCCAATGTTGTCATAATGAATGTTGCTAGTGAGACTGCTGCGAATACTACCATAACGTGGTATGCGTCTGGGAAGCTCAGCCCTAGTCTTGCTAGCGCCTTACCTGCCATGTATCCGTAACCTACTGTGAATCTATGGACTTTATCTAGCTCTAGTATGGAGTGCTTGAAGACACCCATCTTTATCAGTTCTGGAGCACTCCAAGCTAGGCTGACTGGGAGTATCACAGCTAGGCTTGAAACTGCTCCCTCGGTGAGCATTCCACCGTATCCTACGAGTAGTCCTTCCATCTCATTTGATAATTGCTTGCTACTTGTACCGCTAGCTACAACGCTGTGGAATCCTGAAAGGCTTCCACATGCTATTATTAGTGGTATAGCTGGCCAGAAAGGTGTTGGTTGCCCGGAAAATATTTTTGGCGCCCAACTCGTATAAGCTGGACCTGTTAGTTTGAAGTCCGCTACTAGTAGTGAGCCAAATATTGCTATAAAGACAAATGCCCACAAAATATATGCATTGAGATAGTCTCTAGGTTGTAGTAGATACCATACAGGTAGGCTAGCAGCTATGAAGGCATAGGCAGCTAATATAACGAGCCACCAATGGTAAACGTCTCCACCTAGGTATAGAGGGATCTTATAAGCGTAGTAGAATCCTATAACTATCAAGATCAACATAAGTACTGTAGCCTTAGTAAGATTCACACCTACTCTGTAGACCATTATTCCGAATATTAGTGCTAGAGGCATGAATATTACTGCTAGTGTCGCTGCGCCAGGTATTCCTTTGAACAGAGAGGCAGCCACGGATTCGAATGCTGCTACTACTAGTACTAAAGCGAAGTACACATAGGCTAGGAATATGAATCTGGCTTTACGTCCCATGACGTTCTCGCTTACGCTCATGACTGAGATTCCACCATATCTTACACTAGACATTAGTGATAGATAGTCGTGAACTGCTCCGATGAATATGTTGCCGAATAATACCCATATGAGTGGTAGAAACCAGCCGTATGACATGGCTATAGCTGGACCGACTATAGGTCCTGCTCCCGCTATGCTAGCGAAGTGGTGTCCGTATAACACGTACTTGTTGGCTGGCACATAATCTACACCATCGTATTTGGTGATTGCAGGTGTAACATTCTCCGGGCTGGCTCTGACTACTTTCTCTTCGAGTACTTTTTTACCATAGTATACGTATGCGAGTCCGTATATGATGAGGACTGACAGGAGTATCTCAATAGAATATGAGGCCATCAGGCTTCACCTCCCTTCTCTCTAACTTTTTGCTTCACGAGTTCAGGTGCTTCGCCGAATATCAGTGCAGGTCCTATTAGTATTAGGAACCATCCAATAATTGCCGAATACGATGTTGCATCCCAGTTATATGCGGTACACTTGGCATTAGCACATGTTCCTATGTGGCCATTGAGCCATCCAACAGTGAATGAATAGATTAATAGTATTACACCGATTACCACTAGGGTATAACCGAGTGCCTTTACGGCTTTGGACATTTTGTCCACCCCTTAATAGATATGATAATTCGTTTAGCTGTTTGATAGTGGGTTCATTATTTTCATATAATTATATACTGCATAATAAAAGCTTATTCAAGGGATATTGAGGGGCTGAATGTAGTGGGTGTAGACTGGAGTACTGTATTAACATGGACTTTCTGGCTAGTGGTAATAGCTAGCTTCCCATCTGTAATATGGTTTTACAAGTTCAGGAGAACAATGATTAAAAGGCAGATAGCGATAATTAACACCCTAGAAAGAACCTTTAAACCTAAGGATAAAAGGTATACAGTTCACGGCTACCTTGTAGGATTTACTGGCAAGTACTGGATCAATAGAGGTAATATCATTAAGGCATGGGCTTATTATGTAACGCCACCATACCACGTTTTCTTCTATCTGCCGGTAATACAAGCATTCAAGAAAAAGGAGAGGATGGATATTACTGTAGAGCTAAAATCAATAAGATATAGAGGCGAGGCCCACATAGCTGTTCCAAGAGACGGATACGTCTCTAGGACACTGGGAATCGATATGGCTAAAAAGAAGCCGCAGCCGAAAGAGACTAAGATTATGATTAACTCTAAGAGTTTTAGAGCCTACTATACTAGCAATGAAACATTGGATGCTGTTGTTGAAGTTTTTAAAGTGCTTAATAGCTTACAAGATGTGAGGAGAATATCGATTGATTCATCAAAAAAGGGGGTTCATGTCTCTATAGTTCCTAAACTCGAAGCGCTGCAGGAGTTTTTGGATAAGCTTATAAGTATCGCTGATTCTGCCCGTTAGTTTGTATATTCTTTTTAGGTTAATTATGGTGGATAGGATATTTATTCCCGATATACTATTTAACATGTGTTAATATGTGGAGGAGGTTAGGATCCTTGATGAAAGGTATAGATGCTGTGAAGTATATATTAAAGAACCTAGGATGCATCCACCCTTTCCGGCTGAGCAGAATACTTGCATTAGCCGAAATAGCATTTTACAGAGACTACGGAGAAAGAATGACTGATATCATATACAAGGAGGGCCCAGGGGCTTTCTATATCGAGGGTCTAAAAGAGCTGGTGGAGAAGAACTCTTGCTTCGCTAGACAAGAGGGAGATCCTGAAAGAGGGAAGAAAGGATGCCTAGAATATATTTGTCAATTGGATGTAGAAATAGAAGGGAAATACCAAAGATACCTAGATGAGGCTATAGCTGAAGCAGGGAGTTTAAATGATATGGAGTTGAATGAAGCAGTCGTTAACGATTCATTGTTCAGAAAGCTACTCGAAGAGTAGGATTCAGGTAAGGTATTCTGTTAGAGGTCACATTGTTCCTATGGAGGTTCAATAGAAATGAGGATTATCTCTGTCACAGGGGGGAAGGGTGGTACAGGGAAAAGCTTTGTCGCAACAAATATATCGTATTTGCTATCCAAGAATAAAAAACTACTCTTAGCGGACTTAGACGTTGAGGCTCCTAATGACTATATATTGCTTGGAATAGATAAATTAGAGCTGGAGGAACCGATCAAAGTATTCTTTCCAATGATAGACTATTCCAAATGCACTATCTGCGGCGCGTGCGCCAGGGTATGTGATACGGGAGCAATAATAATGTCTAAAGGGAAGCCCCCTATGGTAATGCCTAGATTATGCAGTGGCTGTAAAGCGTGTATGTATGCCTGCGTATATAATGCGATACACCCGGGTGAGAGAGTTATAGGATACACTTATCTCAATGATATTAACATCGGAGAAACTGAATTCAAATTATTAACTGGAATCCTAAGGTATGGTGAGGAACATACTGCACCAACTGTGAGAGGTGCAAAGGACAAAGCAATGGATATAGCGAAGAAAGAAAAGTCTCTACTCCTAGTTGATACTGGTGCTGGAACAGGAAACAGCATATCCATTGGAATACAATACAGTAATCTAGTCATAGCAGTGACTGAGCCAACACCTCTCGGAAAACATGATCTCGAGTCAATACTCAAAATTACAAGCGGCCTCGGCTACAAATCATGGGTTGTCATAAATAGACATGGAATAGCTGATGATAAGCCAGTAATTGAGTTATCAAGGGAATACGGTGTAGAATATATCCACAAAATTCCCTTCCATAAGGATGCAGTTGAAGCTTATACAAAGGGATTGCCAATGCCTCTATATAAGCGGGATTCTCCTGTCACTAGGAGCCTCTGTGAGCTTGCCTCAATCGTTGAGGGTGTAATCTGAGAGGTGGGTTGTGATGGTTAATATTGATGAGAGAATTGAACTTGTAGTTGTAAGCGGTAAGGGAGGAGTGGGAAAATCAACTCTGACATCTAGTATAGCAATAGTAGCAGGGGAGTATAACTACGAGCTAATTGCCGTAGATGCAGATGCAGAAGCCCCTAATTTGCATCTAGTATTAGGCGTCTCTGATTGGGACGATACCGAAGACTACTATGAGGGTAGAACGGCATATATAGTGGAAGACAAATGTACTAACTGCGGTATATGCTATAGTGAATGTCCCTTAGGGGCTGTGGAATATAAAGAGGGAAAATACGTTATCAACCAGTACATATGTGAGGGATGTATAACTTGTAGTATAAAATGCCCGGAAAACGCGATCAGGTATAAGTTCAAGGTAAAAGCAGGGGAAATCCGGGTCAAGGATAGGACATTATACGGGTTCCCCCTGGTTTCGGGGGAAATCCTACCGGGTAGACCGAACAGTGGGAAACTAGTAACTGAGGTTAAGAATAAGGCATATGCGATGATAGGTGAGAAAGGGTTTGTATTGGTAGATGCTGCAGCAGGAGTAGGGTGCCAAGTAATATCGAGTCTAACAGGTGCTCACCTAGCAGTATTAGTCACAGAGCCAACTCCGGCTGGTTTCAGTGATTTACAGAGGATACACAGGCTTACAAAGCACTTCATGATAGCTCCGATGATAGTTATCAACAAATATGATACGAATCCCGGTTTCATCGGTGTAATAGAGGAATATGCAGAGAAGGAGAATGTGCCGATAATAGGGAAAATACCGTATGATGCTAAGGTACCTGAGAGTATGGCTAGAAACAAGCCTATAATAACAGAATACCCTGATACACGGGCTGCAAGAGCTATACGTGATGTATCCAGGAAAATAGTAAGTGAAATACTTCCAGGTTGGCGTGACTTCAGGATGAAATATAAGCCGAAGAGACCTGAACCTTATATTCCTGTCATAGTGAAACCTGCATTGTAATATAAGTACACTATATTTATAACTTCAGCTATTTACTTATTATTAGCGATACAAAACTTGATGTATCTTTTATGGTGAATAGTTATGGCGTTAGATATTAGTAAAATCCTCAATATGGTAGAGGAAGAAAGGAAATATGCAGAAGAACTAGAAAAGCTATCTGCGAGTTTTAGGCATCCAGTTCTACAAGGATTAATAAAGGGTATATCTATGGATAGTAAAAAACATAGCATTCTATATACTGCAATAGCGAACCTGCTGAAAGAGACCCAACCAGGGCTCACTGAAGACGAGCTTGGGATAATCAGGAAAAGCATCGAGAAACACATAGAAATGGAAGCAGAAATGGTTAAACTAACAGGTCAATGGTCAGAAGAGGTAGATGATCCCAGGCTTAAACTTCTGTTGAAAGCTATACATGACGATGAAATAAAGCATCACAAGATCCTCCTTGACGTAAAAGACAAGCTGGCCAAAAGAGAAACAATAACTGAGGCAGATATGTGGGATGCTATATGGAAAGATAGCCCCTGGCATGGAACTCCTGGGGGGTAATCTATACATATTTCCTTATTCTTTTTAATGAATTAATGTCCAATAAAGCTTCTTGGTACAAACATGTATATAGGTGGATCGATATGGTGAAAATAGTTTTCCCAACCGGGAAAGGCGGATTAGACGACATAGTATATGATAGACTCGGTAGAGCACCTACCTTTACTATAGTTGAAGTAGACGAATCTACTGGTGAAATAAAAAATGTCAAAGTAACCAGTAACCCCGGTTACTATGCAGGAAGTGGAGCAGGCGTAAAAGCCGCTCAAGTACTAGGTGACCACGGTGTCAATGTTTACTCCGGCCCTAATCCTGGCCCTAACGCCTATGCGGCCATTCAATACTTAGGTATTAAGGTTATTCCAGGGTTTATCGGGTTGAAAATAAAAGATGCTGTAAAAAAAGTTTTAGAACAACTTCACCCCTGACTTCTCTTGTTTCTGTATGAAATCATGTCCAAAGCTATATTCGCAATGTTTTTAATGGGTTCTGCAGGCATAGCGCCCTCCAGTTCCATATAAGCTCTGTATATATTCCCAACAACCCTCTCCCTGTCTATCCATATATCGAATTTGCCCAGATCGGTTTCTAGAGCTGCTTGTAACGGAGTAAGTTTTCTTTCATATCCTTTCTCAGCCGCTTGAACTACAAGTTTCAAATATTCCAGCATCTCTTCTAGGCCGTATTTCCCTGTAACCGGGCCGTGACCTGGGATGAATGTATCAATATTCAGCTCCAATAAACTTTTCTCCAAGACATCTATCCAGCCCTTCAAATAACCGTCAAGGGCAAATGGAGTAACCTTATAGAACACTAGATCTCCGGTATAAGCTACCCCTTCATCTTCTATCATTACCAGTGTATCGCCAGGAGTATGTGCTGGACCCATATAAATTAATTTGACTTTAATTCTATTCGGTAGGTTCAGAATTCCAATGCCACCTTCATATACTATATTGGGCAATGTATACCTGCTGCCTGTGAAGTCGAGGTCAGGGAAGAATGCTTTAAACATCCTAGGATCTAAATCCATGTTTTGCTCGATAAGTCTTGCTGTTACTATATGGGCAACAACAATGGCATTCTTAACTACGTGGTTAGTCCATACATGGTCTCCATGATGATGTGTATTAATGATTATTCTAGGTTCTGGAAGGCCTTTCTCCTCCAGGGTGTTCAGTATATTCTTCATTCTAAGCTCGTTGTATTGTGTGTCAATTAGAACAGTGTAATTACCGGCATCTATAATACCTGTGTTACTCTTGAACCAGCCTCCTTCAGGGTCTATGTATGCATAGAAACCTGGTTTGACCTCTACAAGCCCACTCTCCCATTCATTCATGCGGATCAACTCAGATACTTTCTAGCAAACTCTACCTCATTCTCCACTGTTTTAGATAAAAGGGGTTCCTCATATATATCGAAATGCCCTCCATCAACTTCAAGTAACACTTTCTCTGACCTGATTGCGCTACTAACTTCCTTAATATGTTGCGGTGGTGTAGTCTTATCACTACTTGCTAATAGTAAGAAAATAGGTCTGGACAATATTCTAGCGTAAAGCCCTGGAGAATAGATGAGTATCCTTTCCAAGCTATCAACTGTGATGTAATTCTTGAACTCCGGGAATTTTAAAGCTTTCTCCATGTAATACTTGTAGGCTTCATCACTCCTAATTACACACGGTCCATCCTTCGAGACTATAGGTATTCTATTAATCCTCCCCTTACAACAGTCGCCCCTGAAGGCCTCCACAAGCTGCATGTATGGATTGAGGCTTCCTGCATAGCTTATGGCTGTCTTATAGCTGTAGAGATTAGGTACTTGTGCTATTCCACACTTAACACCAGGCTGTGGGAATGCTAGCTGGAGAATTACATGGCCTCCGCTAAAACTCGTACCCCATATACATATACGAGAAGGATCCACATTATTCAGTGTTTTAACGTAGCTGACAGCACATCTATAATCCTCAATCTGATCCACCGGGTATAATGTCTGCCTCGGAGATCCCTCGCTCTCCCCAAATCTTCTATAATCGAATATGAGAGTAGTAAATCCTGCTTCAGCGAATTTAGGCCCGTAATCACCGGCGTGAATCTCCTTAATCATCCCGAAACCGAAAGCCATAACGATCGCAGGAGTTTTCTCTTCTCCAATAGGTTCATATAACAGTCCCGCGCACCTAACACCCATGCAGTTGAAAGAGGTTTTCTTGACAGTAAACTTCAACACCAACACCTCGAATAGATGTTATGCTTAGAGTAATTGAGAAAGATATGTGCCCAGAATAACTAGCATTTAGATAATAATATTTTACCTGGAATAAATAGTTAACTTGACTTGAACGGGGGGACCATTTTGTTCGGTAAGCATCCTTTAGATGTTCCTTCAAACACAAAGCTCAGTGGAGAAAGATTATGCGATGCGTTAAGACTTGCCATTATAGCGGAAATAGATGCGATCACGTTATATCGGCAGATAGCAGAAGCCGCAGAAAATAAGCTGGTTAAACAGGTTTTCAATGAGGTAGCAGAGGAGGAGAAAGAGCACTTGGGAGAATTTATGTATCTCCTGAAGAAATGCGATAAGACTATTGTTAGAATGATGGGACATGGTGAAGAGGAAGTAAAAGAACATGAAGAACGAGTTTAAACTCGCTATTATTAAGGGATGAAAACTTTGGTTAGCAAAGTAGCTCTAGTTACAGGATCAAGTAGGGGTATAGGAAGGGCTATATCCTTAGAACTAGCAAAGGCAGGCTATTCTTTGGTTATAAACTATAGGAAGAGGGGCGAAGAAGCGAGGAAGACATTAGAGCTTGTGAAAGACTATGGTGTGGATGCAGTAACAGCTAAAGCGGATGTCAGTGACCCAATCCAAGTTCAAAACATGATAGGCATTGCTAATAACCATTACGGAAGACTAGATGTGGTTGTCAATAATGCGGGATGGGGGTATCTAACACCAGTAGGTAGCATGGACACTGAATTATGGGACAGGCATATACGAGTAAATCTCAATGGAGTGTTCTATGTGACGAGAGAATCTCTGCCTCTATTATCGAATTCTCCAAGCGGTAGGGTAATAAACATAACAAGCATAGCAGGAATTAGGGGTTTACCAGGCCTAGCTGCTTACAGTGCGGCCAAAGCAGGCGTGATATCTTTCACTAGGGCGTTATCACAGGAACTTGCAGGGTCGAGGATAACCGTGAATGCGGTAGCAGTGGGGTTTGCTCGGACAGATATGGGTCTAAGCTTCTTTAAGGCTACTGGTATAAGTGTAGAGGAGTATGAAGCTAGGTATACGTTAACAGGTAAGCTAGTTGAACCAGTTGAGGTAGCCAGATTAGTAGTCTACCTGGCAAGCGAGGATGCAAGAAATATAACCGGCCAGGTTTTCGTGATAGATTCCGGGCAACTCTTAGCTTTACCGTTCCCAAATTAGCTCTCTCACAAGAGGAGGTTTTTCACATATCTATCGTAGAGGAATATCCATCCTTCAGGAGCTGGGTTAGGTGATTTTATGTAGTCGCTGCGTTTAAGGGAGACCTTAGCATATGATGGTATTAGGAAGGCCATATCAGTGTCTTCAAGCATTTCAGCGTCCATATCAGCATCTCCGAATCCCAGTGTAAAGGTGTCTGTGACTGTAAACTTTGATGATAATGTTAGAAGAATATTTATACCTGCTCTTTTACCTGGGATTTTACCTATGGTGAGAAATCTACTGCCTATGTGGACAAAGTAGCCTTTAGACCTGTATTTTTCTGCTAATATTTTCAGGCAATCCCTGTCTGTCGAATAAAGGCTCTCAGTGAATAATCTCATTCTAGCTGCTCTTGCAAACTCGCCTTTAAGCCCAGCAATTTCCCCTAGTTCGTCAAGGCTCATATCCCGATACCCTTTAATTCCGCAGTTCAATTGCCTTGCAATCTCCAGATCCTGCTCAACTAGCCTCTCTCCTAACTCGAGAACACGGTAGCCCTTGCAATTCCAGTCGTATTTTAAGAGATCAACTCCTGCAATCAATCCTCCGGCTTCAGAGATTATGTAAACTTTATTCTTTGGAAGACTCCACTTCTCAGCGTATAGGAGAACCTCGTCTAATGTTTTAGTTGTAGCGAAAACCAAGTAACCGTCGTGTAATAAGAAGTCTATTAGTTTGGGGGCTGTCGGGGAGAGATCGTAAGTCTGATCGACTAGAGTACTGTCTATATCGCTGACAATTATCTTGATCAACTTTATTCTACACCTTTCCCAGGTATCAGAGTTTTGGCGACTTGACGGACGCCTTATATGCTTCTCTAACCCTTTCCTTTGCAAGGACAAGTCTAGGATGAACTGCGAAGTCTACAACAGTTCCCTTTGCTTCACTTAACTGGTTCATGAATATTATGTGGCTGTACCTCCCCCCTAGAAGTCCATCAGCCACAAGGGCATATCCTTGTGCTGCTTCCTTAGACAATTTAGCGCCGTCTAAAAGTCCTAACGGTTCTATTGTAAGCTCGGAAAGCCTTTCAAGTACACTGCTTCTAATTTCATTAACCTTGGATAGTCTCCCAGAAAGTAGAATCGTTCTAATGTTGTGAAGTTTCGATAAACCGTAAACTGTCCTGGATAAATCTTCCAGCATTGACTCGATAATACTGTAAGCAGGTTCTCTAGCTTTCATCCACTCTTTCCAGGCACCTAAGGGATCTTCAATTGATGCAACTGTAGCTACTCCACCATAGAAGACGTCACTCCTAGCCCATTCTCCTCCTAGGACTACATGCTCTAAATCCATTGGTCCGTGTGTGAGGAAACCTCTGCAACACATGGTTCCCCCAAGGCCATTTACGATTCGACCCTTCTCAACAACAGTAATGGCATTATATCCATAGCCCATTTCTACCACTATGAAGTCAGCTTGCCGTGGATCCAGCCCATTATCTCTAGAGTATGTATGTATGCCCAAGAGGGTTAATGCCATCTTATCAGCAGTGCCCATGTCAAGCCTCCCAAGCTTCCTATAGAACGGGACTGTAGGCAGAAGTATAACACTGGGAATATATACCACGGGAAGTTTTTCCTCCCAAAATTCGACTACAGCCTGTGCAAGCGCTTGGTATACCATTACCCCGATTTCTCCAGCAGCTATCCCTCTAGCTATCTGCTCTTCAGTAGATAATAGGAGAACCTCTACCGCAAATCTTCTAGGATCTGTTATGTCCTTACTCCAAGTAATAGGAGCGCCATACCCGGAAGGGCCAGCGATTGCATCTACTCTCCCTAACTCTTTAACAGCCTCGAGTAGCAATTCCGGGTCTTTAGCTATGTCAGGTGTTGATATGCTTTTTTCCCCGACAATATAGCCATCATCTAGTAGTACTATGTCGAAGCTGGCTGTACCTGGGTCAATACCGACAACTCTAACCATTCTTGTTCCCCATGTGAAAGCGTATCCAAGATAGAAATACATAGCTGATTGTTAAAATAACTTGACAATCAATACTATTCATATTTGACTGTGGGGATGGGCGTAATGAAGTTTAAAGCAGCTATAATAGAGGAATACCGTAAGCCTTTCGTAGTTAAACGTATCGAGGTACCTGATGAGCTACGTAAGGGATGGGTTCGAGTTAGGGTAAGAGCAGTAGGGATGTGTGGCAGAGATCTTGTTGTATGGAAAGGAGGATTCCCTAATTTAAGGCCGCCTATAATTCCAGGGCACGAGATTTTCGGCGAGTTGAATGGTGAACCCGTATCAGTTTACCCTGCTATACTGGACTGCAGTGCAGGCGAGTGTAAGACACTTATTCTTGGGGAGAATTTACCCGGAGGATACGCTGAATATGTAGATATTCCTACCGGGAATATAGTAAAGCTAGCCACAAGAGAATATGAGAAATACGCAGCTTCAGTCTGTGGTGTTGCAACTCTAATACACGCGTCTAAAATAGCTGGCATAAAAACAGGGGATTCTGCACTCGTTACTGGTGGTACTGGCGGAGTCGGCATACACGGTATCCAGTATCTCATCAGTATGGGAGTCAAAGTCTACGCTTATACTAGGAGGATAGAGCATAACAGTCTCCTCGAAAGCTTAGGTGCTATACCTGTCAATAATCTATTATTCTATAAGGAATACGGTAAAGTAGATTATGTCTTCGAAAATGTTGGGGCTCCAGTAGTAAACGATAGTCTAAGAGGCCTGAAACAGCGTGGAACATTAGTATTGATAGGGAACACTGAAGGCACACCGATAACACTATATCGTCCGGCAATGATTGTCCAGAGAGAACTAGTAATTAAGGGTTCCATGGCTTTCACTCCTAACGAGTGGGTTGAGGCAATCAGGTTAGTTGAGGATGGAAAGATAAAGCCTATATACAAGGCTTTTCGGCTGGAAGATATAAACTATGCAATAGAAAACGTATTAAAAGGCAGGAGGGTCGGTAGAATAGTTTTACTCCCTTAACCTTACACCTAACCCTGTTAGCCCCAGTTTAATAAGAGTCTCTTTGAACGGTACTCCTTTTTCATCCCATCCCCTAAGACTATAGTATTCCCTCTTCATCTTATCCAGCTCATATATATCAACAACTTCACCCTTTTTCGGCCCATCACTTATTGGCTGATATAGAAGCCTAGGCGGTAGGGTATCATCCGAAGATTCAAGCATGAATCTCAGATTCACCATACGTTCAAGAGTAATTATTCGTTCCCCGGTCATGAGCAGGTCTCCAGAATCAAATTTTGTTCCGAGAACAGTGTTAACGGGTTCAACGAGATTTTCTGGTGGCAGTTCTTTTCTACTAAACTTGCATATTCCCAGGGCATCATATACGGCAAAGAGGTTTTCCATAGCCTGTACTATCACAGGTTTACCTTCATATGATAAGGGATCAATATCCTCGTATATCCATAGGTTGCCGCCCAATTCTAGTGCATACATTCCGCTGGTTAAATGGTCTCCTCCCCTGCTGGCAACAGCGTATCCTAATGCCATCCCTTTTAATCCCCTAGCGTCATAAGCAGGTAAGTCTAAGCCCTTAACGTTCACAGCCTCATCCATTCCCCGGCTAAACTTCCTAACCGCCCATACAGCTCCGTCAGCTAGTAGTCCTCCTAGCTTAGACTTTCTATAAGCCATGTCTTCTACGAGCCTCATCAATACTCCAGTAGCACCCCATGTCAGGCCTTCGTATCCCGTAGCGTAGTCCCCCAGCAGTTCCTTCTCATTCAATTCTATAGCCCATGATAAGGCGGCGCCAAGGCTTATCGCGTCAAACCCTAACTCGTCAGCCATATATGATAGTGATGCAGCTTGCCACGTATCGCATATTCCAATATTGCTTCCAAGGCTGTATAGAACCTCATACTCAGGTCCATCAACCCTTACTTTACCGCCTCTGAAAGGGTTCATAACCTCTATAACCTGACTACAGGGCCTATTACAATGGGGACATGGATTCCTAGAAACCTTATTCTCGGATTCAAATGAAGCAAACTTCTCTCTTACCTCGTCTCTCTCACCACACCATCCCAAAGTACTCCGCTTCCAGTTGAGAGAGGGGAAAACTCCTTGTGACTCAGTAAGCCTTACTATTCCTGGTGTACCGTACTTGACGAGTGATTTACCAGATGGAGATTTCGGGAGAATCTTACTCCAATTGGTAATAATCTCCTTCATCAACACAGGATCCTTTGACTTGAATTCTTTACTCCCTTTTGCTATTATTGCTTTCAACTTCTTTGAACCCATAACGGCGCCTAACCCTGTTCGCCCTGCTTGGCGTCTATTGCAATCTATACTAGCGATCTTAGAAAGATTCTCTCCTGCTGGGCCAATAACGCATATGCCATATCCCTTGTATTCGTTTTTGAGTGCGTTCTCAACGTCTGATATAAGCAACCCCCACAGTCTAGCTGCATCTTTTACATAGGTTTCACTGTTGTTTATTACTAGTATTCCAGGGTTATCTAGCGATCCCTTTATCACCACGGCATCTATACTACTCCACTTGAGATGAGCTCCAAGTAATGCTCCTACAGATGATCTTCCTAAAAATCCAGTTTGCGGGCTTCTAGCGGAGAATATTGTTTTGCTAGCTGTTGGAAATCCTGATCCCGTTAAGAGTCCTGGCGAAATTATTAGAGGATTACTAGGAGATAGTGGATCTGTATCTTGGTTCGAGTTAAGGTATAGTAGAAGAGAAGATATACCCCTTCCGCCGAGGAGTTTCTGTGAATAATCCCTTTCATCTATCCAGCTTTCCCTCTCACTTAAGTCTATATAAAGGATACGGGTGAGAGGCATATCTAGTCACCGTATTAAACAGATACCCCCTGGTTTTTATAAGTGGTAATAGAACTAGGCTATGTGTTTGATTTAAGGCTTTTGAATATAATTGCGTATAGCATCAAGTCGAGGATTAACATGATCGTTGCTAACAAGAAAGTGGTGGCGCCGGGTTTAACTCCTATGAGTGATTTGTGATAAGTATAAATGGTGCCTGCAATTAGGGGGCTTACCATGTTACCAAGATTTGATAAGGTATTTGAAAAGCCTACCATAGTAGACCCGCCTCTACCCACTCCAAGCAAGGCAGCATTTCTAGTTAGAGGCAATGTAGATCTACCTGCAGTCTGAGCGAAAACAAATCCGAGAGCTGTCATCAAAAATATCCCATCCAAAGACAGTAATGTACCTCCAAGCACTGCAATGACTAAAGTTAAAGCTAGTGTTCTCGGTACTCCTATCCTATCACTTAGAGGACCAACAGTAAGACCTCCTATGAGCGCGGCTATTGAGCCTATAGCCAAAAGACTGCCTAAACCCGATTTATCCATGTGGAATTCTTCATAGACATATACATAGAAATACTCCCTAAGCAGACCTGTAAGGAAGCCCGCAGTAAAGGCCGAGTAGAGGATCCATCCAACTCTACGGTCTAATATCCTAGTTGCTTCCTTTAAACGAAGCCTTTTATCAGCGGAAGGAGTTATACCTATAGATGAGGCCCACAATATTACACCGCTCAAGGCTAGTAGGATAGTACCCATTCTAGCTATTTCAAAGTATGATAGAGGGAGAATTCCAAAAGAATAAACACCTATTGCAACACCGAGGGTTCCGGTTGCAAAATAGAGAGAGAGAAGGGTTCCGGGTTTACCTTTTGTAGCATCAACTATTAAGGTTTGAGCAGTAGGCCAAGTTAAACCAGCTAAAGCCCCCCAAACAGTCATGGCTAAAATAAGTGCAGTAGGACTTGCAGTATAGGTGGAAGCACATATTATAAATGCCGCCGTCACTATTGGAATTATAGTTAAAAGTTTCCTTTTCTCCGGACTAATATCTCCTATAAATCCTGCCACTATACTCATAATTGCTCTCCCAGCCATATAGCCGCTAGTGAGACTGGAGACGGCGATTACAGTTGCTTTCAAGTTAACTTTGAGTAATAACGCCAAGGAAGGCCTAATAAGTCCTGCTGCGGTACTTGCTAGTAGTACAGCGGTAAGTATACCAGCTACACGCCACCTTTCTTTTTCTTTCTCCATTCGGTGATCACTCTCCCCATCTCAGCTCTAGCCTCATCAGTCAATGCTTTCTCCGCTAAGGAGTCAATGGTATATCTTATTTCATCAAGGTATTTCCACACGTCTTTTCTCCGCTTCTTTTCATTAAGACGGGGATCTTTGTTTACTGCTCTGAACCATTCTAAGATTTTCTTGACGGCTTCATTTATAGACGAGGCGACATCATCGATTATTCCTATTTTAAGGGCTTCTTCTGTTGTTAGCCTTCTTGCTGTCGTGGCAAGCTCCATAGCAAGCTCTGAGCCAAGTAATCTGCGACCGTGTGTTATTAGCATCGGAGGGTATAATCCTATGTTTACTTCCGGATAGAAAATTTCAATATGTTTTAACGCGACATTATAGTCTAGGAATAGTATTATTTCACCTCCACCACCGGCTGCTAAACCGTTTATGAGAGCTGCCAAAGGCTTCTTACAGTCGACTAGTAGCTCTATTATACGGTATATTCTATGAAAAAACTGTTTGGCTTCAGATGGCGACTTGAAGTAGTACATATCATAGATATCGTCTCCGCTTGAGAAGGCTCTTCCACGACCGGTGAGAGCTATACCTAAATATTCACTGTTGCATGCTTCCTTTAGGTTGGATTCGAGTAGCGTCCATGTCTCGCTGTTCAAAGCATTTAGCTTGCCGGGTCTGTTGAGGTATATCCAATAAAAATTATCCTTGACTATTGACTCTACGGGACGTTGCAATTCTGATCCCTCTAGCCGGTATTGTTTATAGCTAAACAAGGTATAAAATCTACATTACTGGGACCGGAGTGGTTTAATATGAAGGCACTGATGCTTTATTCACCGGGAGATCTTAGACTTGTTGAATGTGATAATCCTATACCGCGTAAAGACTGGGTAAGGATTAAGGTTGAAAGAGTAGGAATATGCGGTACAGACAAATCATTCTACATGGGATCCTATAAGCTAATGAAGAAACCATTGATACTTGGCCATGAGATAGCGGGAACTATAGATATGATAGGAGACGAAGCTTCGAAAGATCTTATTGGTCATAGGGTTACTACTGAGATAAACGTTCATTGCAGGAAATGCTGGTATTGCCGTCATGATATGCCAACTCAATGCCCGTATAGAGAGACTATCGGTATAACTAGGCATGGAGGGATGGCCGAATACGTCTTGACGAGAAGTGACTTAGTTCATATAGCTGATGACCTTGATCCTGGATCCCTAGCTCTAGTAGAGCCATTAGCTGCTGTCATGGAAATCAGTGAAATGGAGAGGATACCGGTGGACGCTAACATAGCTGTTCTAGGCTTAGGAACAATAGGATTATTATCTACTGCATATTTGAAGACCTTCAATCCGAAGCTCCTCCTAGGAATAGCGCGAAAAGATACGCCGAAAGCTAGCCTGGCATTATCACTTGGAGCTCATGGAGTCGTAACATACACTGAGGCACTGGAGATAGCTTCAACTGAAACCCCAGAAGGACAGGGGTTTGACTATATAGTTGAAGCTACAGGCAGTTCTGAGGGACTAGACATGGCTTTAAACCTGGTAAGACCCAGAGGTGTAATAGCAGGAAAATCCACTCAAGGCTCACCCGTAAACTTTGATTACACCAAGCTTGTGGTGAAGGAAGCTAGGCTAATCGGCAGCCGCTGCGGTCCCTTCGATAAGGCCCTTAGTTTCGTAAGGAAGGAGCGTAATATTCTATCCAGCCTAATAACAAGGGTTTATCCTCTGGAAGAGGGTGTCAAGGCGTTCATTGAAAGTTTTAATAGAAAAAGCGTGAAAATACAGTTAGAGCCTTAAAGATCGGTTATTCTTTTATGTAGGGTTTCCCTAATGCACGAGGCATTTTCACTTTCTTCATTATGGCAGCTACGAAGATTAGAGTTGTCAGGTAGGGAATCGTTAGGAATAAATATGTCTCCGCGGTGAACTGGGTTCCAGTTATTTTCTGAAGCATTATAGGAAGATAAGTCCCGGACGCATCCGCGAATCCGAATACGAACGCGCCCAATATAGCTATGAGCGGGTTCCAATTAGCGAATGCTACATCAGCTAAAGCTATGAATCCTCTTCCAGCTGAGATAGTCCTAGTGAATGATCCTAACCATCCTATGGAGAGATACGCTCCTCCAAGCCCCGCTAGCCCTGCTCCTATTACAGTAGCATAAAACCTGGTTTTACTCACATTTACACCCATAGCTTCTGCAGCCCTAGGATCTTCTCCGCAGGCTCTAAGCTTTAGTCCCAGCCCAGTCTTTTCTAGAATGTACCAACTAGCAAAAGCAACTATGAGTGCAACTACAAGTAATTGAGGTATAACCATGTTTGTTCCTGCAATTTCTACGCTCCATGGATTTATTTTTGGGATTTTAGGGCTGCTAGAATAGTCTCCCCATAGGAATATTAATGTAAGTATACTTAGGCCGTATGCGAAACTGTTGAAGCCTACTCCAGCTATGATCTGATCTCCTCTGAGATACACGCTTATAAATCCGTGGAGAACCCCAGATAGAAGGCCTATGATAACTCCTATCGTCAAACCTATTAAAGGGTCGTTTGTATAGAATGTCGCTACAGTAGATGTTAAGGCGGTGATCAAGAAAATTCCTTCCAGTCCTATGTTTACAACGCCGGACTTCTCTGCTATCACTTCTCCTATTGCTGCTAGGAGGAGAGGGGTCATACTTAGGAAAGTATTCGACAATAGATTAACTATGTCAGCCATCAACTTTACCTACCTCCTCCTTAATCTGTATAATTGTACAAGTTTCCTGTAAGCGTAAGGTGCTGATAGTGCTATGATGATTATACCTGTTATTGTATCGGAGACGTAAGGAGGTGCTCCAGTCTCCAATTCTACCCATTGACCGCCGATTATCAGGTCAGCGAAGAAAAGCGCTGAGAAAATTATACCTATAGGATTATTCCTGCCAAGCAAGCCTACTCCTATACCTGTAAAGCCTAGTCCGTAGAGGGATGACATTGTAGTATCGATCGCACTTGACTCACCGATCACTAGGAGTGCACCACCAAAACCAGCAAGTCCTCCTCCTAGTGCCATGGAGAATAAGATACTCTTATCAGGGTTGTATCCAGAGTATAATGCTGTTTTAGGGTTATATCCAGAGACGCGCATCTTATATCCTAGGTCGGTATAGTATAAAATGTAATAGGCAACTAGTGCGCCTAGAACCGAAAGCCAGAATGCTGTAGTCATGGAGAACATTTCATGTGGACTTAACTGTACACTCATATACGGCTTCTCAGGGTTAGGTAGATACTTGATTATAACGTATATAATGAAGTAGTAGGCAGTCCAGTTGAGCATTATAGCTGTTATAACCTCATTTATCCCTCTGTATACTCTCAGGGCAGCCATTAACCAGCCCCAGAAAGCTCCGGCTATGAATCCTAATGTTAATCCTATGGGAATGCTACCTGTAAAAAAGGTTCCTACTAATCCGGCTAGTGCCCCCATGTAAAGCTGGCTTTCACCTCCTATATTAAAGACACCAGCCATTAGTGGAATGGAGAACGCCAAGCCCGTCATAACTAGCGGTGCACTCTTCCCCGCCAAGTGACTTAGGTCTGAGACCCCGCCTGTAATCATAATATTAAATATATTGAGAGCATTGTAACCCATTAATTCGAGTATTACCCCTGCTATAAGGAATCCTGTTAGAGCTGATAGGGATACTTCAATTGTACCTGTAATATACTCTGTTTTCTTCGCCCTTAAAGACTCCATTATACTAGTTATGTTTACCCTTCAACACCTCCCATAAGCATGCCAATTCTATCCCTAGTCAGCTCGTCTGGGGTGCCTATACCTATGAACCTTCCCTCATATATAACAGCTATCCTATCGGATAACTCGTATATCTCATCGAGATCGCTTGAGATGAGAAGGATTGCTTTCCCCTCACCCCTTAGTTTCAGTAGAGTATTTCTGATGAACCTAGTTGCAGATATGTCTAATCCTTGAGTCGGCTCTGCTACCACTATTACATCTGATTCCCTAACTACCTCTCTCCCCACCATAATTTTCTGCTGGTTTCCTCCGCTCAGATACTTTACTATCGCATCTAAACTAGGAGTCTTGACGTCCAGGTACCTCACTATCTTGCCTGAAATACTTCTTGCTTTACTCCACTGAATCATTCTACCCTTAGATAACACCAAGTGCAAGTTAGTAAGTACAACGTTTTCTGTAACACTCATTTCTGAAACTAGCCCTTTTTTCCTCGACTCTGGAACGTAACCAAGACCAAGCCTATATCTGTCTGATGGGCATAAATCAGTAACATCCTCGCTTTTCAGAATTATACTGCCATTTACTGGCTTCAATATTCCGGCTATCGACTCTGCTAATTCGCTTTGGCCATTCCCCTGGACACCAGCAACTCCTAATATCTCTCCCGATTTAAGTTCAAAGGAAAGATTGTCTACTCTAGTGACTCCTTGCCCATCCAAGACTACCAGGTTCTCAACTTTAAGAAGAGTCTCACCTACAACACCCTCCCTTCCCGCCTCTGTTGGTCGGAGAGATTTGCCAATCATCATCTCAGCAAGGATTTTAGGAGTCGCTTTCCCCGCGTCTATGGTTCCTATTCTCTTCCCCTTCCTTAAAACAGTAATACGGTCAGCTAGCTCAAGGACTTCCCTGAGCTTATGGGTTATGAAGATTATGGTTATACCATTATCCTTTAGTTTTTTTAGTGCTGTGAACAATTCCTCGACTTCAACAGGTGTAAGCACGCTCGTGGGCTCGTCTAGTATGAGTATTCGTGCATCTCTCGACAAGGCCTTCACTATCTCAACCCTCTGTTGAAGGCCTACCGGTAGATTTTCAACAATAGTATTGAGAGGAAATTTAAGCCCGGTTTCATCCATTATTTGCCTAGCTTTATCTAAGGCTTCCATTATATTTGCTTTAGGCTTTATGCTAAGATAACTTAGAAACAAGTTCTCAGCAACAGTGAAGGTAGGTACAAGTGCGAAATGCTGGTAAACCATCCCAATGTCTTTCCTAATGGCTTCCCATGGCCCGTGGAATGATACTTTCTCACCGAAGACCCTGACTTCCCCTCTGGTAGGTTTTATTTCACCGTAGAGTATTCTCATCAGCGTTGTTTTCCCAGCGCCATTCTCGCCTAATAACCCGTGTATCTCTCCTTCACAAACTTCGAATTCAACGTTGTCAAGTGCTTTGACACCGTCTGGGTAGACTTTCTCGATTCCACGCATCTCAACAGCTGAAGTGTGGGGCAAGACCGTGCACCGATCAACTATCCTTGGAATAGAAAAAGATGTGGAAGGGTTAAATGAAAAACAGGATTACTAAGATACAGTGCCTTTCTCAAGGGCAGCATTTAGATTGCCTTTCTCTAGCTCCTGTACTATAGCATTATACTCTGCTTCACTGGTAGGTGTCTTGAACACTATTTTCCCCGTCTTTATCTGCTCTTCTAGTTGATTCATTATATTCCATGCTTGCTGAGGGATGTACTTCTGCCTCATTTCCTTGACAGTATTCACTATCTCTGTGGGAGTCAAGTTAGTTTTATGGTTCTCGTATGCTATTTGTGCAAAGTATTGGACACCATCTAGACCCCATATTCCAACCCCGTTGTCCTTAAGGCCTAGTACTTTGATACCGCCTTTCCATGACCCATCTACAACCATCTTTATGGCAGTATAAACAGCGGTATCAACTCTCTTGGCTCCGCTCAATATTATGTAGTGTGGGTTATACCATTCCTGGCTTGCATCTTCACCTATAGCTAATGCCTTTCCGTAACCTTTTTGGTTCCAGTCTATGACGGCATCGAACATTCCTAGGTGTGTTAACCCGGCAACACCGTAAAGTACTTTAGCGCCTTGCTGAAGCATTTGCATTGCAGTCTGGTATCCTTTCTGAGTGTCACCGAATGTTCCGGTGTATTGCCATATCACTTCTACATTCTTCCCAGTAATCTTCTCATAGTATTTTGCCCCGAAGAGATATCCAATATGGAACTTCCAGAGTGGAGGTATGTCCATCCCTGCAACTGCACCTATGGTGTTTCCACCTAGCTGGTAAGCCATTCCCGCTGCTAGTATTCCTACGAGGGATGCCGCTTCTTGTTCCCTGAAGAGTATATCGACTTCATTAGGTCTAATGATCCCTGTTGTAGAGTCTATTAGAGCATATTTCTGGCTGGGGAAGTCGCTTGCAGTTTTGTTTAACGCATCGGTCCAGAGGAATCCAACAAGTACTAGTAGATTATATTGACCTGACTCGGATAACTGTCTGAGGAGAGGTTCCATATCTGTGGTAGATTTAGGTGTAAGGAAGTTAACTGTGACACCAAAATCTTTCGCCGCATTCTCAGCTCCCATGTAGGCCATATCATTGAAGCTTAAGTCACCTCTTCCACCTACATCGAATAGAACTGCAATTTTGGTTTTCTTGCTAGTTGTGGAACTTGACGTCGACTGGGTGGTTGTTGTAGTTGCAGGGCTGGTTGTACCAGTTTCTCCAATGGTGGCTGTTGATGCAATCGGGTTTTGCTGGTTGTTTTGAGTTGTACCTGTTTTTGATGAGTAATAGTATGCTCCAATACCTATTAGGATGATGATAATGATTACGGTTGCGATTGCAGTTTGACTAATTCCCCTCTTATTCATGGTTGAATACACCTTGAAGACCTATCGTGTAGAAGTTTTATTTAAGAGTTATTTAAAAATTATTATATGCATTAAACCTGAAGTAGATCAGTTTTTGAATAAAACGTGAAACATTAGAATAGTATTACACTGCTACCAATTCCAGGATTAGCGTTACCCATCTAGTTCAATAAGCATTTTACCTATGAAATTCTTGGTATACACCTAGAGTGGCGGTGTGTACTCTATTGGAGGCAACCATACGGTATCCCGCACTGAACCTCATAGTGACAAACTCTGCATTACCCAGTTTATTAGTCGAAAATAACATGGTGAAGATATCATATAATCTATTAAAAGCTGATGCATTATACGGTACACTAGGAGAGACAATAGCTTCACTACTCGCATATCCCCCTCTGGATTCAAGGGGAGTTTGGAGTGATCTCAGGAAACTAGCGAGTTATTATAAGATGAGAACAGTCCAATTCTCTCTAAATGACTTATCAAAAGCTTTTGATATTCTAGCTCTTAAAGTTAGAATAACTCCCCTCTACCCCCTGGCTAGGAAAGCTGAAATAGTAGATGGATTACTTTCAAAGCTATATTTAAGCATGGAGTCTAACTTAGACGAAAAGGCCAGAGTTACTAGAGAATATAAAACTATTCTAGATGAAGTAGGAGGAGTTTCATACAATAATGGATTCTACGCTATAGAAGAACCTGAGAAATTAATCAATAAATCCATAGGCAACCCCCCTATTCCCCCATCGGATATTACGCGTGCAATGGCTGCTAGATTACTGAAAAAAGTGAGATCGGAGGTGGAAGGACCAGAATTAAGGATTACAGGTTACCATGCCTTATTAAATTCGACTAGAATAAACCTCAAATGTGGGAAGCCTGAGGAAATAGTTAAGGAATACCTTAATTGCGAAGGTAAAGTAAAGTGTTCTCAAGGTCATGCAATCTCAAGCAGCATCCTGTGTAAATGCCAGGATCTCAAACTAGTAGTAAAGGACTATGCTAGGATGGGTGGTAAATGGATTATCCTCAAAATAATGGCCAAGCCTATGATTGAATACCGTGTAAGCCCTAGGGCTAGAATGATATCGGAGTATAATGCAATGCAAAGACTGAGTCAAGTAGAAGGCGTGGAAATACCTTTTTTCCACGAGCTGTGCAGTACACAGATCCAGAAGGCATTGTCAGTGCGAGAGTATTTGGAAGGAAAGATATTGCGGGAAACTAATCATCCGGATTATTGGGTTAAGGCTGGTAAGGCTCTCGGAGCTATCCATCATTTTGGAATAACCCTGGGAGACGCTAATTCTGGGAACTTCGTTCTCACAAAGGGCAATAATGTTGGAGTTCTCGATGCGGAACAATCTTATGATTATACGTTGAAGACTGGCGTGTGGGATATAGTTACATTCATCTCGACAAGCGTATTCTGGAAAATAGAGCAAAGTCTTATTATACGTTTTCTGGAAGCTTATATGGAGAAAGCGCCAGAGCCGTTGAACGTGCTTAAAGAGGCGTCCAAAGCATCTACATGGATAGGTATATTGCCAACTGTGCCTTACGTCTATATTCAATCGAAAAGGATACTGGATCAACTAGTGAGGACGGTGAATTAGAGGGCATATTATAGATTTTAAGTATAAGTTTGAACAGGAAGCTGTCGAAATATTCAAATTCAATTTGCATAGAAAAGGTTTAACCTTTACTGATGAAGGCGATGGCTACAATAAAAAGTAATACAGATTAACTTTTATCCTATGATGGAAAATCACTTGAGGGATTATTAGCTAGTATTGTCGGAGTAGAATACTGGAATGGTCTGCCCCTATCAAAGAGGAAAAGAGAATTGAGGTTATTTACCGTAAGATTAGAGTGGTGTAATCTAGGGAAAAACAAAGCATAAACTTTCATGCAATATTTAATGGCCTCCTGATCTTGAACTCTTCTTTAAATAATCAATATCCCTTGAAAAATGTAATACAAGGTAGTTTAGGGTGTAAGTGACTTTAATGCAGTTCTATAAGCGATAATGTAAAGTGTAAATGTTATTATCAGTGTTATTATCAATGATGTATAGGGATCAACTGTTTCCCAGCTATTGTACATTCCATATCTAATCGAATCCGTTATGTATAGTGAGGGGAAAGCAAGGGTAAGCTCTTGCATCCAGTGAGGAAGAAGTGCTTGTGGTATAATCATTCCGCCGAAGAATATCATTGAGAACCTTGCTATGTTTAGGGTTGCCACAGTCTTCAAAGGATCCAGTGTTAAAGCGATTAGGACACTCATGAGAGAGTAGAGCAGTGATCCAAGTATTATTGAGGCAATAAAATATAAGATGTGAATAACTATGAGGTGCCCGGTAAATAGATAGACTGAGAGTGTAGCTATGAAAACTCCTATGAGGCCGTAAAACAACCCTCCTAGAGTTTTAGAGGCCACAAGATCAAAACCGGTTAGGGGAGCATATACCAACCTATATATCGATCCATTCATTTTCTCAAAACTCACGGCCACTTGGGCCATGCTTGTTGAGGCAAATAAAAGGCTAACGCTGAACATGGCAGGTACCATAATGCTTTCCCCATATGATTTCACAGTCATCGTTAACAGAACGATTATTGCTATAGGGAAGAGGAATCCCCAGCTAAGCACTGGAGCCTTGAGATAGTATTGCTTTAAATCCTTGAGGAAGATTGCAATGCTCTTACTCAAATTATTCCGCCCCACATGAACAGGGTTTTCTCTCGGAATCCACTGTAAAAGGAACAGGTTGCTTTGCTTCAGTCATATACCTCTTAAACACATCCTCCCAGGAAGGAGGCAGGATATCAATGTCAACAATACTGTAGCCTCTAGTGGCTAGGTATCCTTTCAAGGTATCAAGTAGGAGTAGAGGATCCTTGGTATAGACTTCAAGAAAATCGCCTGTAAACAAGGGTTCTCCTTCGATTGATTTAGCTATCTTATTTTTCAAAGCCTCCCATAGAGAGTAGTCAAGACTTTGATCGAAAGTTATTTTCACTCTTTTACCGAGTTCAAGTATTTCCCTAAGCCTCCTAGGAGCTCCTTCATAGATTTTTGCTCCTTTATAGAGAATTACAACCCTTTGCGATAACTCCATGACTTCATCAATATAGTGAGACGAAATAATGAGTGTTTTACCTGTCGATCTCAACTCCCTTATTATGTTTCTAAGGTGGCTCGAGGAGAAGACGTCTAAACCAGCTGTAGGCTCGTCTAAAACAACTATCCTAGGATCATGGATTAGGGCCCCAGACATATCTGCCCTTCTCTTAAGGCCTTTGCTAAGATGACCATATCTGACTTCGAGATACTCAGTTAACTCCATGAGCTCTGCTGTACGCCTGGCAGCTTCCTCTGTTTCACTTCTAGCTAGTCCATATATTTTCCCCAGGAACTCTAGGTTCTCTTTAACCGTAAGCTCTGGAAATAGACTGGGCACCTCCGGCATTACGCCAATAATCTTCTTAACCTTAGGTGCCTCTCTATACGAGTTTAATCCATAAACAAGTACTTTACCCATGGTAGGCTTTAATGCGCCAGCTATTGCTCTGAGTGTTGTCGTTTTACCAGCTCCGTTGGGTCCTAGGATACCTAGAATCTCACCTTCACCAGCCTTAAATGTTAGTTGTTTAACAGCTATTACTCGTCCATACCTCTTAAACAAGTGATCAACGAAAATAGGGGGCTCCGCCAAATACATCACGCCAATATTGAGAGAAGAGATAATGAGATGTATATTAAGTATCCTCATCTATACCGCTCTACATGGTGTAATGCTTTGAAGACAACTAGCACATTGCTGATCATTCTTGTGTTGATAGGAGCTGTCTCGGGATCATCGATGATTCATGCACAAACCACTAATGTGAAAGGTAGTGTTTTATGGCCTACCTATAAGTATACTGACGCTAGATCGGGATTTGTTCCTACACAATGGAGAATGGCTAAAGCTCTTGACTTCAATGTGGTATGGAATTTTACCGCCAATCTCTGCGTTACATCTGAACCAGCTATTGCTGATGTGAATGGTGATGGTGTGCCTGAAGCTATCTTCGATTCATGCGATGGTTACTTATATGTTGTTTCCACACTGGACGGGAAGATGCTTTGGAAGTTTAAAACAGGGGGAGGCTTCGTTGACCCAGTCGTAGCTGACTTGAACGGTGACGGTAAACTAGAGATACTCAGCGCAGGTGATAGGGGGATTCTGTATTGTCTGTCCGGTGATGGTAAGCTCCTCTGGAGCATAGATGGAGGATTCTATAGGGGTGCACCCGTCGTAGCTGACGTCGACGGTGACGGTAGGCTTGATGTGGCTATGGGTTCAGTAGACGGCTATGTTTATATAAGGCTTGGGAATTCTAGCATAGTGAAAGTCAAGATGGGCGACTTTAACCCTGGGACACTGGATGCAGCAGACGTCGACGGTGACGGCCTACCGGAGATAGTTGGCGTTGAAGGATCATATATACATGTAATAGATTATAATAAAGGTAAATTTATAGTGTATACCGGGAACATAGGTCATCCATTGATCAGTCCTCCCGCACTATACGATTTTGATGGTGATGGTGTGCCTGAAGCTGTTTTCACAACTCGAGACAACTACCTTGGAATCTATAGTCTCAAGGATGGCCGTGTTATCAATATTGTAAAGCTCGACACATATGAGACTACATCACCCCCTTCGCTAGGTCGATTATGGAGGAATGGCCCTCCGTTCATTGTCGTTGGTACAATGAGCGGGTTATTCATATATTACCCTAACTTGACTCTTTACAAGAGTTTCAAGCTAATCAAAGTCTATACTTCAAGCCCTATAATAGCTGATGTCGACGGTGACGGTCATTATGAGATTCTTATTGGAGAGGAAAATGGTCAGTTTGACATAATAGACCCGCTTCTAGGTAATGAGAGTCTTGACGTGTTGGAGTGGGTATTTGTCACTGGAGGGCCTATCATGGGGTCCGCATCTGTTGCAGACGTCAACGGCGACGGAGTTCCTGAAATCTTTATAGGAAGCAGAGATTACAGACTATATATGATAGAGCCTATTGGCCAGCAAGCTACTAGCAGCCAAGCTAGTTCTACTGTAACATATACAACTTCTAAAACACCAGTAAATCAAACAGTCGGTTCTACGAGCGGTGAAAAAACAAGTATGTCTACTGCTAGTGTAAGTATAGGGTTAACTCAAGGCATTGGAAGATATAAACCTGTTATTAATTGGCAATTAGTTGTAGGTGTTCTTATCGTCTCGTTGGCTATTGTTTTTACCGCTTATCTCTATACGAGAGATTAGCTGTGATCTCACTCTTCTTCCTGGCATTCGCATTCGCTTATTTCTTCTATTTCTTCGCATCCTAATTGTGCTTCTTCCTCAGCGTTTTCCATTGCTTCCTCCGGGTCTTCTGCTTCTACGTGTATTATGCATTTTATAATGCAGCTGCACTTGTATTCTTTGGGCATTGCCTCATCTCCTCATGCTGTGCTTTTCTAGTATGGCTATGGGTTTTTATTGTTATTATTATAGTAGCATGACTTCTTCTATTTTTTGTTTTTATATAAAATATTGTAATTAATATTTTTTAACTTATATTATTATATTAATAGGTAATGGTGCATCAAAAATTGGCTTCCCTCGCAACACAGGAGAAAGTTAGACTAGGTATTCTAAACGGAGAAGTAATGGGCAAAAGCCTTAGAGACTATAATCGAATAGCTGTCCTCTCACAGCTAGGAACTCAATGCCTTGCTACTTCCTCATCTCTTATATCCACTTTCGAGAGCTTGACAGGAGGAATAGCCAAGTTTTTCCCGTTATCAAGGGAAGAGTTGAAAAAGACTGTCGATGGAGTCCTGGCCTTCGAGCCGCAGGCTACTATAGTAATTGTAGGTGGTATGGAGAGGATGGAGGAATGCGAAAAATTCCTAAAGATAGTACTTGAAGAATTTGCTAAAAGAACCTTCAAGTCAGACATAGTGATATGCTTGAGAGGTTATCTATCAGGTTGTCTATCAGACATAACAGTCGCTGATGTTAGTGTATTAAGCTATATCGAACTATTGAAATACCTCCGATTATGGAGTGTTATGGGCTACGATGTAAATTTAAGCGAAATGACATTCCTATTCGGAAAACTCTCAGTTTCTAATGGAAATGTATCTTTGGAACGTGTAGCTGAGTTCCCATTGACTGCAGAACATTTTCTATTGTTGAGAAAGCTCTTGGGATAATAAAGTATTATTCTCTCGTACAAGTCATAAATAAACTTATCTTCTATTTTTATAAAAATAGCACACAAAAGTTAAAATATAATTAGATGAATAATAACATAACTGGTGAAAACCTTGCCCGATAAAATATGCCTCACTATAATGTCCGGTAGCATAGACCGTCTCACAGGAGCGGCAATCCTAGCTAGCGGGGCAGTATCAATGGATATGGAAGTAGAAATATTCCTGCAACTCTGGGGAGTATACGCCTTCAAAAAGGATGTAATGCATCAAAATATGAATTTAAGCGAATTCGGAGAACTGGGAGAGAAAGTAGCTCAGCGAATTCAAGAACTCAAACTACCAATGTGGTTTGAACTATTGAAGCAGGCGAAGGAACTAGGTAAAGTAAAGATCTACGCGTGCAGCCTAGCATCAAACATCTGGGATGTCAAGAAGGAAGACCTAGAGATGGTTGACGATATCATTGGCGCTGGCGAATGGATAGAGAAGATGAGGGAGGCAAAGATCAACCTCTTCATCTAAATAAGCAGCTTATAGAGGTGGATAAACCATGAGTATGAGTCCAGATGAACTCAAGAATCTGAAAGCTGATAAAGTTGTAGATGCCCGAGGAACATCGTGTCCAGGCCCACTGTTAGCGGCTAAGAGAGCTATTTCAAGCGTACCTGTAGGAGGTATGCTTGAAATATTATCATCTGATCCAGGGACCAAACGGGATCTACCTCTCTGGGCCAAAAAGATGGGACATGAATTCCTAGGTGTCATAGAGGAGCCGGGGTACTCGCGAATATTCATCAGGAGGAAGAAGTAGCCCCCACCTATCGAGTTTAAGGGGGAATTGTTTTGGCAGAAAATGAGAAAGGGGGAGAGTTCCGCCCCCACATACTGGTTTTTTCCACTAACCTAATATCTGATGTTGGCATCGACTATGCAGGGCTACTGCACATGCATTATCCTGTGACCACGTCTATTGTTAGGCTTCCATGTTCATCTATGATAAGGCCGGAATGGGTTGTTCTAGCACTTGAACAGGGTTTCGATGGAGTATTTATCGCTGCAGACGGAACAGATTGTCCTTATCTTTCAGACTGTACGGATAGGACAGCGAGAAGAGTAGATGAAGCCCTAGGAAAAGCGAAGGAAGCTGGTTTTAATCCTGAGAGAATTAAAATGGCTGCTATATGCTCGGTCTGTGCTGAGCCGTTTGTAAAGCTCATGGACGGTTTCTATGAAACCCTAGTTAAGCTAGGTCCCGTCAAGAGAGGTGAGATAAGTGGGGATTCTTAGTCAAATGCTGGAGCATCCTATTGAACAGGAGGGTATAGAGGAATTCGACGTTCTAGTCATCGGCGGTGGAATAGCTGGAATGGAGGCTTCCCTCGACCTGGCGGAGATGGGTTTCAAAGTTTTGCTAGTCGAGAGAGATCCTTCTATTGGCGGTAAAATGTTTCTCTTAAGCAAGGTATTCCCTACACTAGATTGTGCTAGCTGTATCTCGACGCCTAAAATGGCAGCAGTAGCGCATCACCCTAACATCAAGGCCATGACGTATAGTGAGGTGAAGAGTGTAGAAAAGAAAGGTGAAGGAGAGTTCCTAGTAGAGGTCTTGAAGAAGCCTAGATTCGTCATGGAAGACCTATGCACGGGATGTGCATTATGCGAGAACGCGTGCCCTGTTATAGTTCCTAAAGAATACGATTTCAGTCTCAGAGGCCGGAAAGCTGCTTATATACCCTTCGATACAGCCGTTCCAAAAGTAGCTATGATAGACATAGATCACTGTATATTTTGCGGACAATGCGAGTTAGCCTGTCCAGTGGGGGCAATCAACTTCCTCCAGAAATCAATACTCCAGAAATTCAAAGTTGGAGCCGTAATCATAGCAACTGGCTACCAGTTGTTCCCAATAACGAAGAAGAAGGAATACATGTATGGGAAACTGGCCAATGTAATAACAGCTATGCAAATGGACAGGCTACTATCACCTACAAGGCCATATAATGCCGTTCTAAGACCGAGTGACGGAAGAGAACCGATGAATATAGCTTTCGTTTTATGTAGTGGCAGCAGAGACAGAACTGTAGGTAACCCCCTCTGCTCACAGATATGCTGTATGTACTCCATAAAGCAAGCCCAGCTCCTAATGGGAGCACTCCCCTTAGCTGATATAACCATTTACTATATGGATATTAGAGCCTTCGGCAAGGGTTTCGAGGAGTTTTACCAGCAAGCGAAGGATATGGGTGTTATGTTCATCAAAGGGAGAGTAGCTAAGATAGAACCAGGAGAGGATGGTAACATAGTTGTATATTATGAAGATATAGAAAACGGGGGTAGATTAAGTAGAGCAGAGCATGATCTTGTCGTTTTATCAGTAGGAATACTACCAAACCCAGGCGTAGCCAAGGTCTTCAAGAATACCAGGCTAGAGATAGACGAGTATGGCTACATCAAGCTTCCCGGGAACTATACTAGTACAGCTGAAACAAGCATACCAGGAGTATTCGCAGCTGGCTGCGCAATCGGACCCAAAGATATTCCTGACACAGTTGTTGAAGCCGCTGCAGCAGCATCACAGGCTGCTGCTTATCTTTCGGAGGTGAGGAAGAAGTGAGCGGCAATGAGAAAGATATCCGTATAGGAGTTTATGTTTGCTGGTGTGGTGGAAACATATCAGACGTAGTCGATGTAGAGAAGGTCGTTAGTGTCATAAAGAACGAGGAAGGGGTCGTTGTAGCTAGGCATTTCATGTTCATGTGCTCTGAAGCAGGTCAGAAAATGATTGAGAATGATATCAAGATGCGTAATCTGAATGCAGTGGTAGTAGCTTCCTGCTCTCCGAAACTACATGAATTAACATTCAGAAACACGGTTCTGAGAGCCGGGATAAACCCTTACATGTACTACCATGCTAATATTAGAGAACAGGTAAGCTGGGCACACAGTGATAGCAAAGAGGAAGCGACTAAGAAAGCTATAAGACACATACGTATGGCAACAGCATATGTACGCCATGCAGAGCCTCTCGAAAAAATCAAAGTAGAAGCTACACCTGCCGTACTCGTTATAGGAGGAGGAGTTACAGGTCTTCGTGCAGCAATTGATTTAGCCAGGTCCGGAGTAAATGTCTACCTTGTAGAGAAAGAACCATTCCTAGGAGGTCACGTTGCAAGGCTAGGAGAAACATATCCTTCAGGCCGTCCTGGCTGGGAACTCGTATCGCGTTTAATAGATGAATTATTGAAACACGATAATGTAGCCATATACACACAGGCAACTGTAGAAAAGGTTGAGGGCTATATTGGGAATTTCGATGTAACAATAAAAGTTTCACCTAGATATTTCGTCAAGAACTGTGAAAGAATAGAAGAAGCAATAAGCAGGTGCGAAAAAAGAGTCCCAGATGAATGGAGTTATGGTATCAAAACAAGAATACCAATACTGCTACCTCCCTATCCAAGGGCATATCCAAGGATACCAGCTCTTGATATGAAGGCATGTGGCGAGGATAAGTGTATGGGATGCTTGGAGCCTTGTAAAGATGCAGTCGACCTAACTATGCAGGAACAGGTTATCAAGCTTAAAGTTGGTGCAGTGATAACTGCTACAGGATTCAACCCGTACGAGCCCAGTGAAGGGGAGTTCGGTTATGCGCAGTATCCTTATGTCATAACCCTTCCACAGTTTAATAGTATCCTGAAAGAATCGGGTAACGGGAAACTTGTAGTAAATGGTAGGGAAGTAAAGAGCCTAGCATTTATCTATTGTGTAGGTAGTCGGCAGAGGGAAGGTAGAACTTACTGTTCTAGATATTGTTGTAATGCTACAGTATATGCTGCGTTGCTCGTGGCTAAGAAGTTCCCTAGAGTGAAGCAATACCATTTCTACAGGGACATAAGGACGTATGGAAAGAACGAGGTGATGTACGAGCAGGCATCAAGGAGTGGGGTCATATTCGTAAAGTACCCGGAGGAAGAGCCGCCTAAAGTAACAGCTGAAAATGGGGGTCTTCTAGTTAGATCGAAAGATCTCCTCACCGAAGCCCTAACGATTGATGTACCCGTAGATCTAGTAGTCCTAGTCACAGGCATGGTTCCGAGGAACAATAAGGATCTAAACGAGATATTGAAACTCCCTATAGGAAACGATGGATTCTACCAAGAAGTACACCCCAAGCTAAGACCCGTAGAGACCACACTATCAGGCTTCCTAATAGCTGGTACAGCCCAAGGACCTAAGGACACGTTGGAATCCCTCTCCTCCGGATCAGCAGCAGCCGCTAAAGCAGGAGGCATAGTGTTGAAGAGGATAATAGAACTAGAGCCTTTCAGGGCGTTTGTAGACCCAGGCAGATGTGAACTTAGCAAGCAGTGTATAGCAGAGTGCCCCTACATGGCCATCAGTGTGAAGAACTATGAGGGTAAAGGTGAGAAGGCATGGGTAAATCCTGCGATCTGTAAAGGCTGTGGAGCATGCGTGGCAGTATGTCCGAATAATGCGATTCAAATCAAGGGCTTGACGAATGAACAGGTGGTTGATATGATAAAGTCAGCTGCAAGGGAGGTGTAATTTTATGTCCAAGAGGAAGAAACTCACAGTTCATATACTTAGGGATAAACTCGGCCTCAAGCCATCACAGGAGCTATTGGATCACCTGAAAGAGCAGAAGAGAGTTGAAGGATTGATAAGGAAGGCGATATCAAAGAATCCTAAGACTGTTCCGGGAATCTCTAAGGAAACAGGGTTAGATAAAACACTAGTCTTCTGGTACCTCATGACCTTCTTCCGCCATGGACTGGTGGAGGAGACCGGGAAGACTGATGAAGGATACTTCAAATATGTTTGGAAGAAGAGGAGGTGAATTAAGATGGCTCGAGCTAACCCTGTTCTCTTGAATGATATACTCAAACTAGGGGCATTCGATGTAACAGCATGCTTTAGCTGTGGAGTATGTACAGCTACCTGTCCATTAGTAGAGGAGGGAGGGGAATTCCCACGTAGGTTAATAAGATATGTGATGCTGGGCTTGGAAGATAAACTTCTGGGAGCACCTGAACTATGGGCATGTTATTACTGCGGTGAGTGCACGAGGAGCTGTCCAAGGCAAGCTGATCCTGGAGGTTTTATGATGGCGGCACGTCGCTTTGCGGTAACAAAGTACTCGATAGGGAAGATAGGCAAAGTATTCTACGACAAGATCTATGGGAGCATCGCACTAGCCATACTGTCTCTAATAATGGCTCTCGGCATATGGTGGCTCCACAACCCCATTCTAGGAGGTAAAGTTGATCTATTCGAATACCTGAACGAGAACTACATCCACGAGGGGGGCCTAGTTCTAGGAGTCTATGTCGGAGTAGTTGCACTTGCAAATATTGTAATCATGCTCAGATACCTATTCAAGTCTGGTAACATACCTAAGGCGGGTATAGGAGGTTGGGTTAAAGGCTTCATAGATACACTGTTCGCAGAAGTACTGTGGCAGGGAAGATACGATAAATGTGACAGCAAAGGCAGATTTGTAAGCCATATGGGGATATTCTGGGGCTTCGTGTTGCTAATGATAGCGACGACAATAGACTATGTAACAGGAGCTAGACAGTTATCAGCAATGGTGCTTGGTGCTATAGGCGGAGTATTAATAACAGTGGGGGGAGGATACTTCATCTGGATACGGCTAGCAAAGAAGGACGAGTACAGTACATACAGCGATTTCGTCGACTGGATGTTCATCTGGCTGGTATTCCTAGCAGGTATAACAGGGTTCCTAATTGACTTATTCGCCTATTATAATCTGCAATTGACTACATACACAACATTCGCAATACACCTAATAGTAGTGTTCGACCTCATAGTTACAGCACCCTTCACAAAGTTCGCACACGCTGGCTACAGACCCCTAGCAGTATGGATCTATAAGGTTGCCAGGAAACCCCAAGGAGAGACCGCTGGGGCAGCCTAGTCTCAGACCTCTGTTTTTTACATTATTTTCAACCAATTTCCTCCTACCAAGAGAGACTGATAATAGAAATGAATGAAGAAAGAAATGAACTCTACTCCCTATCTCCAATCTTTGGGCAATAAGGAGAAAGAGCTTAAGGCTCTTAATACACTACTTGAAACAAGGAGATAGAATTGCTTGAAACATTTACCTACTCTACAATAGGAAAGACCATAAGATTATCAAGAATCCTAAATCCTAAAGGGACACTGGTTTTCGCTTTCGACCACTGGCTTGAACATGGACCGGTCGACTTCCCTGATGATAGAATTAATCCCAGGAAAATACTGGAAGACGTTGTAGAAGCTGGTGTTGATGCTGTTATGTTAACTCCAGGTGATGCCCAGTTGTTTTATGATATTTGGAGCGGTAGAACTTCCTTGATAGTGAAAATTACAGGGAAAACTAACATGAGGCCTTCAGATCAACGCCTCCTCCAAAGTATTATTGGAACAGTAGAGGATGCAGTTAGACTAGCTGCTGACGCTGTTGCAGCCACAGTATACTGGGGCAGCCCTTATGAAGACGTTATGCTTAAACAGTGGACAGCTATAAGGGAAGGAGCTGAGCTTTACGGACTTCCAGCTTTACAGCTATCATATCCACGCGGACCCGGAATAAAGGATAGATATGCACTGAATACTGTTCTCTATGGTGTCCGATCAGCAGTAATGATGGGAGCTGATCTCATAAAGACTTATTATACAGGTGCGAAGGATTCGTTTGCAAAGGTCGTAGAGGCAGCCTCTGGTATACCCGTTATGATGAGCGGAGGCCCGCATAGAGATAGCCCCTTAGAATTTTTAATGGATCTTAAGGCGGTTAGAGATGCGGGTGCAGCAGGAGCTGTCGTTGGTAGAAACATATTTCAAGCAACAAACATTAAAGCGATAACTAAAGCCTGCAGGGCAGTAATAAGAGGAGAAATGAAGCCAAATGAGGCGGCTTCCATGGAGGGCCTATTATGACTAAAGGAATCGACGTTGTTACTGTTGGCCACGCATTGGTTGATATTAGAATAGTAGTTGATAGACTACCAGGCCCCGACGAAGAAGCCGAGATAAGGGAAGAAGTGCGAGGGGCAGGCGGTTCAGCAGTTAATGTATCAATCGACACATCCAAGCTAGGAGGGAAAAGTGGCATTATAGCAAAAATTGTTTTTGACTCATTCGGTAGGATAGTTTTCGAGGAACTATGGAAATCCCAGGTAGACTTAAGGGGCCTGAGAATAAGCCCAATAGGATCCACGGGATTTAGCATTGTCGCTATAAGCAAGATGGGCGACATTACGATCTATGGAAGCAAAGGAGTAGCCGAAAACTTCGAACCATGGGAATTAGATAGGGAATTAATAAGCGATGCAAAAGCAGTCCACATAGCCAGCCTCAGACTAGACACCAGCCTTGAAGCAGCGAAAATAGCTAAATCGACTGGAGCAATAGTCTCATGGGACCCCGGTCGAAGGCAGGCCCGTTTGGGAATTAATAGACTCAGAGAGCTTCTACCATACATTGACATAGTATTCCTGAATAAACTAGAAGCCAAGGCAATGACCGGCCATGAACCAGACGTGGCGGCTGAAACGATAAAGTCACAAGGCCCCAGATGGGTAGTTGTAAAACTAGGCAGCCAGGGATCACTACTATACGGGCCTAAAGGATCTAAGAAAATTCCCGCATACAAGCCACCTAAAGTCCTCGATGAAACAGGGGCAGGAGACGCTTTTGCTGCAGCGACGCTTTTCAAACTAGTTGAATCAGAGGACATTGTAGATGCATTAAACTATGCTTCATGTGTAGCCGGACTTAAAGTATCTAGGTTAGGCTCGCACAATATTCCCGACTATAAGGAAATGCGCCAATTATTCAGTGAAATAGATAGTTGCCCGAAACAGTGAAGAACATGCTTGCAATATCCTATCATGTACATATAAGTGGCAGGAATGGATAGTGCATATACTGTAGGGTATAATAACCTGACGTCCAGGATGTTATAATATGTCATAAACATGTATAATGGAAGCATATACCGAGTTATTGGGAAGGGAGATACTATTCTATGGTAAATTATGTAGCAGCGACCGGTAACAGGAATGTCGCTCTATTTCAAATATCTTGCCTACGGAACCCTTTTGCCTCGTCTCGTTTTTTAATACATATACTACGCATTTTGTTATATGGTCACATATAGTTAAATTCTACGAGTTGTAACATAGTTTTTGAGTATATAAGAACTTTATTTAAGATGGTGTAAAAGTTGAACTATATGTTAAATAAATGTAACAAACTTGATTCACATAGTGGTCCATCTTCCCTAGAGTTATCTGAGTGCAGTGGAGGTGGGTTAACTAGCGAGTATGCAAGAATACTTGATGAAGTAATTGGTCTCTTAAACATAGAAATGTATAGTGGTGTAGGTGTGGGATCAGGGGATAGACTAGTACTTATGGGTTTGAGGGAAGGAGCTGTTAACGCCTACTCATTTGATGGTTCTATGCTCTCTAAACTTAACAAGGATCCGATAAGTGGAATTGCACGTGTACCCTACGGCTCTATGCAAGCTGTTTTAACGAGAGACGTCTCTCACGGAAGAGAACAACACTTGATATACACAGTCAATCTGGACGAACCTGGGAACGAGAAAGCGTTAGTGGGCATGGAGCCTGCCCGTGTATTGGGTGTAGTATATGACGATCACAGGATCGTCTATTCGGCTTCAACCGCTGTTGAGAACGCTTTATTCCTAGCGGGGAACGGTATGAAGAAAATATCGACACTACCTGGTTTCGCAATGGTTTCAGATATCCATGATAAATACGCGGTAGGAGTAGGATTACTTGAGCCTGCATCGGGAAGATTCCAAGCATTTGTAGCTGATCTAGATACGGGCAAGATCAATGTATGTAAGCGAATAGATGGAAATGCTCTCACGGCACGTTTCTCTCCCGAGGGTTGGGTTCTAATTGCAATAGAAGGACCGGCTATGGCAGAGCTAGTGAAGCTTGACTCTGAAACCATGAAAGCTGAGAAACTTGAGCTCCCAGGGAAAGACTTGGAGGTATATGAACCTAGGAGCTATAACTACGTAGGATTCCTGCCTGACGGTAGGCTTGTTGTTGTGGGGAGGAAAAATGGCAGAACCAAAGTATTCATAAATGGCAGTGCTATAGACGTTCCTGAAGGAACTCATGGAGGCGTATTCAAGTGGAAAGACAAGCTCGTCCTAACACATACCAGTTTAAGAAACCCGGCTAGAATAATAGACACAGGTGGAGAGGTTGTACTCTCAGGTGAAATCCCTCAATATATATATGAAGCCCTTGGATCATCCGAGTTCCATCTTGTAGAGAGCTTCGATGGATCCCAAGTCGCTACATTCACAGTTGAAAGCAAGAGGGGAGGAAAACCCGGGCCTACCGTAGTATTAGTCCACGGAGGACCATTCTCTGAGGATGCTGATGTATGGGATTTCTTCGCTGCAAGCCTAGCCCTAGCAGGTTACAATGTTGTTAAAGCCAACTATAGGGGTAGCACGGGATACGGAGATCAGTGGAGGATGAAAATAATCGGTGATCCCTGTGGAGGAGAACTCAAAGATATAGTTAGCGCGTCGGAGTGGGCGAGTAAAACAGGTTTAGCAAGTGATCTCTATATAATGGGTTACAGCTACGGTGGATATATGACTATGTGCGCATTAACTAGGAATCCCAGATTATATACAGCGGGAGTAGCTGGAGCTAGCATTGTCGATTGGAAACGGATGTATGAACTGAGTGATGCTGCATTCAAATCATTTATACAAATGATGTTCGGCGGTAAGATGAATCTACTTGAAGAGAGGAGTCCAATAACTTATATTAACGATCTAACCGATCCGCTAATGATAATTCACCCACAGAACGATTCTAGGACACCGCTCAAGCCAGTCCTCCGCTTCATGGAGGAAGGACTTGATAAAGGAAAGATGTTCGAAGCGTATATAGCACCAGATATGGGTCATGCAATAACAAAGGTGGATGATATATTGAAGATACTTTATCCAGCTATGCTATTCCTCATTCGCCGGAAGAAATCCGTCTAATTTTTTTGAGAACCTTAGAATAATTAAGTGGGACTGATTAATCAAGGAGACAGTACGTTCCTCTGATCTTAACAATAGTTGTCGTATTTTTAGGCAGATTCTATAACTCTCTGGTGATTATCCATTCATTGGCAAATTTAGGAGGCGTCATCGCATGTTTTGACTCTAGCTCACATACATAGGGTATATGTTATTGTTCTTCGCTTGTAATTATCTGATAGGCTTTTAGTATGTCTCTCATCGTTATTATGCCTACGAGCTTCATTTCCTTGGGGGAATTAACTACTGGTAAGCGACTCACATTATGTTTCGTCATTATTTCATGTGCACCTCTTACGGTGGCTTCGGGAGTTACAACTAGCAGATCCTTACTTGCAATATCAATGGCTTTAAGATTCATTTTTTCTTCATTGCTGTATTGAGCTTTAGTTCTGTCCAGGTCTGTCCTTGCTATTATACCGACTATTTTCCCCGTCTTTCTATCTACTACTGGGTATCCTCCGTATACGTTTTCCTCGAAGAAAGTTTCTACAACATAGTAAGGAGCATCGGCTGGTATGAAGACTACTTTTCTAGTCATGACGTCTCCTACTCTCACAAGATCCAGTATGTATGATGAGTAAGTCTTGATTCTGAGCCCTCTCTTTAATAGTTTTATAGTATATATGCTTCGTCCTTTGAGGAGTATCCATGATACTACGAAGCTCATTCCAGCTGACGCCATTATAGGAGGTATTAGACTGTAGCTTCCCGACATTTCCGGGATCATCACTATAACTGTTAATGGTGCCTGGGCGGCTCCTGCGAAGAGCGCTGCCATTCCAGCCAGCTCGTAGCCGAGGCTCCCTCCCAAGTATGATGTGGGGAAAATATCGTAGTATACTGTAGCAAGTACCCCTCCTAGCATTGATCCTATGTATAGGCTGGGGGCAAATACTCCTCCACTCCCTCCACTTCCTATAGTGAAAGATGTTGAAAGGAGCTTTGATATTCCGAGGGCAAGCATTAATAATGGGGGGATAACGCCTGCTAGTACCATATCAATTCCTTCGTATCCGACACCTCCGATGCCATAATTAGGCATTGCAGCTATAAGCATTCCAGTCCCTAACCCGCCTACACCTAGTTTTAAGTACCCTCTAATCGGCATCTTCTCGAATAAATCTTCAAAACCATAGAATGATTTAACCCAGAAGTATGCTATCACACCCATTATGACACCATGCAGTAAGTACACTGGAAGTTCTATGGGGGTCCAGACGGCTGCTTTAGGTGCATAAAAAGACGGATGTTGCCCAAGGAAAATGGATGCAGTTGCTGCTCCCATAACAGAGGCGAGAAGTAATGGTATAGCATCGAATAACCCGAACCCTCTTAATAGTACCTCCCCACCGAACAACGCTCCTCCGAGTGGAGCATTAAATGTGCCTGCTATTCCTGCTGCTAGACCGCATGCAACGAGCAAGCGTGAACAGTACGGGTCTAGTTTAATGAACCTTGTTGTTATGGAAGCTATTGAAGCTCCTATTTGGGCTATTGGGCCTTCCCTACCTGCGCTTCCACCGCTTCCAATAGTTATACTGGAGACTAGTATCTTGACTCCAGCAACACGGGTACGAATCTTACCAGCATGGAGTATCAGTGCTTCCAATACCTCAGGTACACCATGCCCCCTTGTCTCCGGCGCATATCCATAGATTAATGGGCCTACAATAAGGCCTCCGAGTGTTGGTAGTAGTATAAGGCCTAGCTTGTAACCATGAAACTCCGGCCCGTCAATATAACTGTATATTGTATTGAAAAATATATAGTGGAAAAATTTTATGAACCACCTGAAAATAACGGCTCCGAGGCCTCCAGCTACACCTATTATAATAGCTAAAATATCCATCCGCATGTGTTTCCTCGCAGTTACTGGTCTCTTGACGTTACGAGGTTGCATACAATGCGCCTCATTACAAGGACAGCATGACAGCTAAATATTCAATTTTGTATTCTAGAGAATTATAATTTTGGCTTCCAATTACCCGGTTTAAAAAGAGTATAAGACTTCTTTCATTATCCCTTAAGCTGTAATAATATAATTAATAACGAGTAATACGTATATAGATCATGCAAGCCATTGGGCTATACAGGGGAATCTTCTATGGAAGAATTGATCCCCCATTCAATATCATGTAATACATAAGAATAGAGCAACAAGATGTAGAGCTAAGAGTAGATACTGTAGAACTAGTACTCCCAGGAGAGGAGAATTGAAGGTGGTTCTATTTGGTATATATTGAAGTAGTGTACTCTATTTTTGGCTTTTCTCAGGTTCAGACTGAGCCGGTGTGTTCTGAGCTTGCTGTAGCATGCCCGATAGGTTAGATTGAAGCCTGTTTCTCTCCGAGACAAGTTCACTA